>CAZKIZ010000171.1:3715-6970 GCA_964552935.1 uncultured Rhodohalobacter sp.
GGGCCGAAATCCGAAAAGCCCAAAAATGATGAGTTTGATCAGCCCAAAAAATAGAATGGAGCCACACTATTTTACAGAACTTGAGCTAACTTTGCAGACATACGGGGAATAATACCGGGTGCGGTTGTTTTGAAGGCCGTTTAGGTGCGTTTTGGCCCGGCAGGGAAAGTACACCGGGGGAAGGTCTACCGATCATCATGAATGTCCCGTCGGTGTCATATACGAACGACCAGAATTAAAACATTTTCATCCTGGATTTGACTGATGATCCGGTAATCACCGATCCGGTAACGCCACAAGCCTTTCATTCGACCTTTCAGGGATTTCCCAGTCCTTCTTGGGTCTTCACTTGTAGCTAACGTTTCCCGCAGCCATCTCAGAATACGGGCCTGGGTTTGCGGGTCTAACTTTCGGAGTTCTTTGCGGGCGCGATTATCAAATTCAACCTTCCAGGTCATCTCCTTGCTCTAATTGGTCCAGGCTCCAGCGTTCACCTTCAGGTTGTTCGAGCCGGTGTTCAGCCATGTATAAATCTTCCAGATCGTCCAGCTTTTCTTCCAGCGCCTGCCGGATATAATAAGTTTTGGTGCGCCCGGTGAGCTTGGCCAGCTCCTCCAGCCGCTTTTCCATGGAGTCTCCTAAACGTACGGTAATGGGCATTATTCAAAGATTTTGTTTACATGTAATACAAGTACGACAAAAATACGCTATTCGTACATAGGAACGAATTAAAAATTTCACCGGAGCGGGTGGAAGTTCTCCGCCGATTGCCCGACACCTTCGAGTCCGCTTAATTCCGTTCGGTGGAGGAAATATATTTGTGCCCGCCCCAATTTTGTAGATTTGTTCTAACTGCTCTTGATTCTTCACCAAACGGCATGTAGCCATAGGCGGTTTTTGTGTTCAACTCACGGCCGCTTCCGTTGGGTTTTGTTTCCAGCAGAACGCGTGTACTGCCCAAATTTTCCTTGAGCGGAAAGTAAACGTAATCTGCCGGGCCCTGGTGGATGGCCGGCAGGCCGGTTGGGCCATAGATATATCTTTTGGCAGTATAACGGGAGCTTCCACTGTTGGCCATTTAATTTTACTGTTTAAAACGCTCAAGATCATACTTTGGATCACCAATAATTTTTCTGACTTCAGACGGAAGTAATTCATAATCATCATAAATTTTGTAGCGCCAATTAAGTTCAGTTCTTAAAAATCCTTTTTTGTCAAAAACCCCTTCTTTAGCCGGATTTGAAGAATCAATATTTAGTTCCTTAGCTTTTTCATAGATAGGTATAGAATATATCTCCATTTTTTCATTTTCAAATTCCAGTATTACATCTTCCATTAAGGCGCCTCCATGAGCGTCCCACATTATTTTAGTCCCGGAAGAAATATTATTGATTCGAATCAGGTCAAAAAGACCTATCTTTTTCTCACTGGGATAAGCGTACAGAAGATATACAGGCGTTTCACATCCTTCGATAGCTAAGTTCCCGTTATGATATAAACAGGAATCAACGGGCCTGGTTAACATGCAACCGAAAAGCAATGCAATTGTTAGAATGATAAATATGATTCGTTTAAAGATTTCCATAAATATCTCCCTGTAGAGCTCTTTCATAACTAATATGTATTCCCAAAGGTAATTCATGTAATGCCAGCCTCAACAGATTTACCAAAGCACTATGGGTACTTGTATTATAACCGAAAGAAACCTGTGCTATTCTTGCTCTTAATTCGAGATTAGAGCGCGATATCCGAATTGAATCTTGAATGTCATCAAAGATCTGGGTTACTCTGCCGCTCGCGTCATACCAGTACTGGCCCCCGCCATTATACCCGCAGTTGGGAATACTTCCGTATCCTTCCAAAAGAATCGGATCTCCCTGCAAAAAAACGATTTTGCCGGGCAGTATATCAATCTCCGCCGTGGGGTTCAGGCTAAAGGCTGATGCATTGGAATGGATGAAAAACATGAACATACCCGAAAGTAGGAAAGTGAGCAGAGTTTTCATATTAGTTTCCTCCGCGGGTTTGATCGGAGGTTAAAACACGTCCAACATGCCCGTGTAAAATCAAAATCAGGCTAAACCAAAAGGTATATGTCCACTGTTTCGTTTTTTCCTTATCATATGTGAATTATCAAACACCAAAAAGTTATGAAAGAGATCATTCTTAAAGTTCCCGATCAGAAAGTAGATTTTGTTTTGGAACTCATTGAACATTTAGGCCTGGAAGTTTCTTTGGAAATAATGGAAATCCCTGAAGAGCATAAAGCTATTGTCAGAGAACGCATAAAAAAATCCAAAGAAAACCCTCAACGCCTGCTCGAATGGGAACAGGTAAAGGATAGTTTCAAGCTTGATTAATGGCATTTACAATAAAAATTGAGCCGGAGGCCCGGAATGACATTCAAGAGGCGATTGATTGGTACAATGAACAGCAAACCGGTTTAGGCCGAGTATTCCACGCGGCAGTTAAAGACCATATCATTACCTTACAGACAAATCCTTATTACCAAGTGAGATATGATGACGTTCATTGTCTTCCGTTGAAGAATTTTCCATACATGATACATTTTACTATTAACGAATCCGGACAACAGGTTAAAATTCATGGGGTGTTCAATACCTTCAGGGACCCCGGTGTCTGGAAAGAGAGGATCTAAAAGCACTCTTAATACTTTTTTCAAATCGCTGACCAAGATGGGCCTCTTTTTCCTCGTACCATATAAATGCTTCGTGCAAATCTTTTTCCGCAGCTTTGGCAATGCTGAGAGACATTATCTCCTGAATATTTCTTTCTCGGCTCGATGAATAATCCGGGTCAGACAAATTTCCTCAACCGATCATACGCAATCGCAGACAGGATTTACTTATCTGATTGAAAAACCTTATTTTCGTGAACTAAAACAGAATTTTTTGCAGATAGAAAAGACAGATTTCTGCGAAATGAAAACCAACTTTATAAACCACTGAACCGATGGCTAAAGAATTTGATGTTTGTGTAATTGGAACCGGGCCTGGCGGATACGTAGCAGCCATACGCGCCTCACAGCTTGGATTTAAAACTGCAGTTGTAGAAAAAGGACCACTTGGCGGGGTTTGCCTGAATATTGGATGTATACCAACCAAAGCACTGCTCCGGTCGGCTGAAGTATTCGAATCGATCAGCCATGCATCTGACTACGGCGTGGATGTAAAAGACTTTTCAGTAAATTTTGACGGGATGATCAAAAGGAGCCGAAGCGTTGCTGATAAAATG
>CAZKIZ010000172.1:0-6960 GCA_964552935.1 uncultured Rhodohalobacter sp.
GCCTGATCAGAATCCCCATCGATGGAGCCGGAGCTTTTTACCTGATCGTAAAGATGCTTCCACAATTCACCTGCCTCAATATTAGGCCTGTCGATTCCAAATAGCTGAAGATAATCGCCGTTTGTAATCACAGCTCTTTCCCCATCTTTAACCACGGCCATCAGGATGCTGTAAAGATCATCTTCGCTCCAGGTTTTCTGATCGGCCCGCGAACTCCACTTCTCGTCCATCAGCAGTTTTGTTACGGCCACAAACAACTGCAGTATGGCGATATCTGCTTTCGGGCACTCCTGGATATCGATCACGCGAATTTCGATTGCGCCGCGATCAAATCGCGCCATCACGCCGCGTGAGTTAAGCCACTCATCCTGCAAAATCCCTTCCGGATCATGGGAGGCGATATCCCTGTACATCGGCTCAAAAATGGAGCTGTAGTAATCATCCCTGGTAAAGACCCGCTCTGGGATAACACGGCCGGTCACAAACGGGATCTTGGAAGAGTTGGTGCGGTAGACCTCCATTCGATAGTTCAAAAACGGTTTATTTTCCCCATCCGCAATGGGGGAAGTTGCCGATAAGGAGGGCAGCAGCGGCGTGAGAATCCGCAGGGCGGCACAGAGTCTTTCGAACTCTTCGTCGCCGTTAAACGGCAGATTCAGGTGAGTGCTCTGCAAATTTGCCCAGCCGTGGCCGCGGCAGGCAAAAATTCGGTTATACGCTTCATATATCGGGTTGTACTCGTGCGGCCAGAGCTTCATTTCGCTGAATGGATCCATCCACGGGTGCATTGCACCGGGCATCAGCCGGCCGTTCAACGACTCCAGCTTTTTATTTATTTCTGTAATTTCGTTTTGAAAATCCTCTCCGAGTCCCGCCAGGCTTTCAGCCGGACCGTCGCTTTTAACCTCTATCACGTGCAGCACCAGCTCGTTGCTCCAGGCAAACGGGGAGCGGGCATGTTCATTCACAATCTCGCCGGCGGCCAGTTCAAGCAGCTTGTCTGATACCGGCAGCACATTCAGAGAATCCCTGTCTACGATCATGTACTCCATCTCCACACCGTAGCCGTCAAACAGGTGGAGGGGGCGTTTTTGCTGGATCTTCATTTATTTCAGACTCCGTTCTTTTTTGCGTTCAATCCTGCGCAGAATTTCATTCATAATGCTGTGATAGAGTTCCTCTTTCAGAACCCGGTCCTCGTAATTTGAATCAATGCTCGGGTTGTCGTTAATCTCAATTACGTACACCTTTCCGTTAATCTCTTTGATATCGACCCCGTAGAGGCCGTTGCCGATCAGGTTGGCGGCTTTCAGCGCTGTTTCAACTACCAGCTCAGGCGCATCTTCAAGCGGAAGTGTATCGGCTTTACCGGAATGTGTTTTTCCATCGGCCCGCTCGTAGATCTGCCAGTGCTTTCGCGCCATATAGTAGCGGCACACGTAGAGCGGTTTTCGATTTAAAATTCCCACGCGCCAGTCGAATGTGGTGGGGATAAACTCCTGTGCGATCAGCAGGTCTGACGTTTCAAACAGTTCGTCGGTCTGGGTTTTGAACTCATCAGCGTCATCCACCTTCACCACGCCCACGGAGAACGAGCTGTCGGGCTGTTTCAGAATGCAGGGAAATCCCATGGTTTCTTCTACAATCCCTTTGTTCTCCGGGCTGATGATGAGTGTCTTCGGGGCCGGAATTTTATTCTTGTTCAGCAACTCGGCAAGGTACACTTTGTTGGTACATTTCAGGATCGATTCCGGGTCATCAATAACAACCAATCCCTCAGCCGCCGCCCTCCGGGCTATCCGGTAGGTGTGATGGTTCACGCTGGTGGTTTCGCGAATAAAGAGAGCATCAAATTCATTCAGCCGGGCACTGTCCTCTTTTGTGATCAGCTCCGTGTAGAAATCGAGCGATTCGGCAGCACGTATAAATCGCTGGATCGCCTTCTCATCACTGGGCGGCATTTTCTCATCCGGATTCACAAGAATGGCCAGGTCAAAGCGGGTCTCTTTCGGAGATGTTACGGGCGCTCTCTTTTTGAAAAAGTCCTGGGCAGCCTGAATCACAAACGGACGGTGATCCTCCGGAATATCGATCCCGGCGATATGGCTGATCGACTTAAAAAGCCACTCCCCGTCTTTTCGAATAAACTCAGCACGCAAAAGCGGCGCCTGGAAATGCTGAAACAACCGGCTGCAGAGTCTGTCGTACCGTTTGGCCATATTCTTACCAAAGTAGATACTGAGTGTAAAACGGTCTCCTTTAATCGGTTTGAGGGCCGACTGCATCAGGCTGTTAATTTCATCTGATACAATACGAACAATCGTCTGCGATTTCAGATCCTGCATCGCCAGCACGCCGGGTATCGGCCGGTGTCCGCGCGCCGTTGCCAGCAGGGATACGTAATATCCAACGGTTTGATAGCGATAGCTCCTGCAGAGGTTAAAAATCTTTACGTTCCGGATTGTGGAATACCCGGAATCAGTGAGGTAATCGCGCGCCTGAACCACCTCTACCCCGGGAATTTCCAGCGGCCAGTTTTTTGGATTGTTTACAACAACAATATGTTTCATTTGCCGGCTCTCTTCAGTTTTTTTGGTGTGATGATAATCAGGTTCGCATCGTAGGTTACAATTCCCAGGAGTATCGCATTAATCACGCGGTCGATCTTCACCTCGTAGAACTGTCCCTCGCTCATCGGGTTCGACATGAGCGGATCGGCTATGGAGACCATCCGGGTGTCGCGATTGTAGCCGTGCAGCACCACAAAGTGGCCGGTTGGCTCCCCGCGGATATCATCGTAATCCTGGTCAGGTCCGTACTCCCGCATACTTTTATAGAGATAGGTGGCGCTCAGGCCCGCAATAATCGGCTGATTCTTTTTCAGATACCGGCGCAGTATCGTCGAGCGCAGATCCTCAAATTTCAGCGTCCCGCCAAGTTTCAGGAATTGGTAGTACGCCTCCGTTTCCGTACGCAGCTTTTCATTATCCTTGAACGTGATCTGCTCCTTCATTCGCAGCTTCATCTCCTCCGGTTCCAGGTCGAACCAGGTGGGATCAAACACCTGCAAATTGTAAGTGTAAATGGTGGCGTCGTATCCCCGCTTGAGCGCATCTACCGCTAAAAGAGAACCGAGCGTACCGCCTTCAGTAAGCTGATCTACGTCTCGTATCACCGAGCTCAAACCAACAGTGCCTTCGTAATATTCATAAATACTGTGCAGACATGTAGGGCCGCAGGTGGTTTCATCCGGCTGTGGCCTGATGGGAACTTCAATCATCATGATGCTTTAATGGAGTGAGTGGTATTGCGCTGATATTCGATTTACGATGAAACGCAGATCTTACCTGAATCTGCAGATAAAGTTCTGATTGGTAATAATTTATTTTTAAATCAAACAGGGATAAAAAAACCCGGAACAGGCAAATTAGCCTGCCGGGTCTGTTGAGTTACGTCGATGACCTCCTGGCAGGGAAGGTCATTTATTCTGCAGTCACTTCCTGCCCAGCATGTCATCCACTGAGTACGATCCGCTGCCTGAAAAAACGAGTGCTAAACTTGCCAGCAACAGCATAATGTCGAGCCGTGCTGCGCTGAAGTCGCCGTCGAGCTTGGTTGTGAGCAGAGCCACAACCATCGTAAATGCAAGCAGAACGGCGGGTATGCGAATATAAGCGCCAAAGAGCACCATCAAGCCGCCAAAGAATTCCACTATGGCCACAACCCATGCCATTAATCCCGGCAGTGGGATGCCAATATTTCCAAAAAATCCCTGTACCCCTTCAATTCCCGTTAGCTTACCCCATCCTGCCACGATGAATATAATTCCCACGCCAATTCGTAAAAAGAGCGGAGCCAGTCTGCTATATTTATTTAAGTCATTAGAGTCCATTTTTCCCCGGTTTAATTAGTTGTTTATCGTTGGTGTTCAGCTTCTTGCAACGGTTAATTTATATAGATGAGTTTAAAAAGCAAATAATTATCGAAGCTTCAGCAGAGACCACGAACGAGCCCAAATTTGTAAAGGGACAAAAAGGAGCGAATCTTCACAGATTTTTTCAATTGACGTTGGTAGATTGCGAACCAAACTTTTTACAATCGGAATTAATGACTACGTTATTCCACTCTTAACAAATGGTTCAGTTCCGCTCAAATCAAATAAACGCTCTTACACAATGAAAAAGATTGCTACACTCTTAACTCTTATAGTCGGCCTATTCGCCGCCCACCCGGCATTCGGTCAGGTCTCTCTCGATTACTATCTGCCGGATGATATCTCCTACGATGAGTCAATCCCAACTCCAGAAGAAGTTGTGGGTCACCAAATCGGGGAGTGGCATATTACGCACGATAAACTGGTTTACTATATGAGGGCCGTTGCGGAGGCGTCGGACCGGGTTACCTACACCGAGTTTGCCTATACATACGAAGACCGGCCGCTGATTATGCTAACGATTACCTCACCGGAAAACCATCAGTCGATAGACCGTATCAAGTCGAATCATCAGCTGCTGAAAGACCCGTCGCAGTCGGGAAATCTTGATATCAGCACGATGCCAGTGATCATAAATCTGGGTTACAGTGTGCACGGCAATGAGCCGAGCGGTTCGAACGCATCCCTTCTGATGGCCTACTACTATGCCGCTGCCCAGGGCGATGAAATTGATGAGATTCTTGATAACTCCGTCATTCTGCTCGATCCCAGCCTGAACCCTGACGGCCTTCAGCGCTTTTCTACCTGGGTGAATCAGCATAAAAGTCTGCGCGCTACTGTCACCGATCCGGCGAGCCGCGAGTACGGCGAAGTGTGGCCCGGCGGACGAACCAATCACTACTGGTTTGATTTGAATCGCGACTGGATGCCGGTTCAGCATCCATCGAGCCGCGGCAGAATCAACATGTTTCAGGAGTGGATGCCCAATGTTCTGACCGATTTTCATGAAATGGGAACCAACGCCACCTATTTTTTCCAGCCCGGTGTTCCCGAGCGGACTCACCCGCTAACGCCTCAGCGGAACCAGGACCTAACGATGGCTATTGCAGAGTATCACGCCGATGCGCTCGATGATCGCCAGGAACTCTACTATACGAGGGAACGGTTCGACGATTTTTACTACGGAAAAGGATCTACCTATCCCGATATTTTTGGGTCTGTTGGCATTCTGTTTGAGCAGGCCAGTTCGCGGGGCCATGCACAGGAGAGTATCCATGGCGTTAAGGAGTTTCCGTATACCATTTTGAACCAGGTCACGACCTCATTTTCTACGGTTAAAGGATCACTGGAACTGCGCGAGGATCTGCTGGATCACATGAGGACATTTTATCGCGAAGCGGAGCAGGAAGCTTCAAATTCCGCTATCAAAGGAGTTGTAGTTGGTGATCATTACGACCGCACCCGGACCTGGCACCTGGCCGACCTGTTAAGCCATCACGATATTGAGATGTATACGCTTGCCGAAGATTTTGAGGCAGATGGCGTTGAGTTTAAGAATGGCGAGGCGATCGTGATTCCTATGGAACAGAGGCAGTTCAAGTTCCTGGAAGCGATGTTCGAACAGCGCACGGAATTTCCCGACAGTCTTTTTTACGATGTCTCCACGTGGACTCTTCCCTACGCGTTCGACCTTCCGTTCGCAGAGCTGAGTCGCCGGCAGTTGAGCAGCTCGCTGATGGGCGAGAGAATAATTGAGCCGGAATTTCCTGAAGGGCAGGTGATTGGCGGAAGAAGCCAGTATACGTACCTGTTTGAGTGGGATGAATACTATGCGCCGAGAGCACTTTATCGTCTTCAGGAAGCTGGCGTTCGCACAATGGTTTCGTCAGCTCCGTTTCAGGCGATGACGACCGGCGGCGTGCGCAATTTTGATTACGGCACGATCCAGGTATCGCTCGGCATTCAGGATGTAGACGAGATGGAGATCTACAGAATGATGCAGCAAGCTGCCCGGGAGGACGGAATTACTGTATACAGCGTTGGGCGCGGATTGAACCCGTCCGGAATTGACCTTGGATCGCCGAGTTTCAACATGCTGGAGAAGCCGGAGACTATTATTCTTGGCGGATCGGGCGTGCGCGGTAACGACGTTGGAGAGATCTGGCACCTGTTCGATCAGCGGTTCCATATGCCGATTTCGATTGTGGAAAAAGATCGTCTCGGTCGCACTGACCTGAGCCGCTACAATACCATGATTTTGGTGCAGGGCAACTACAATGATCTGTCCGGCGGAGTTGTGGATGAAATTAAGCGATGGGTTCGCAACGGCGGCACGCTTATTCTGAATAAATCTGCCGTGAACTGGGGCGCCCGTGAAGGCCTGGCAAACATCGAGTATATTGACCGACCCGATAGCGAAACCGGACAGCGTCCCTATGCTGAACTGAGTGATGCCCGCGGTGCGCAGGTGATTGGCGGCTCCATTTTTCACGCCCAACTCGATTTGACACACCCGCTTGGTTACGGATACAATCGTGAAAATATGACGGTCTTCAGAAACTCCACCACCTTTTTGAAGCCGGCTGAAAACCCGTACGCCACACCGCTTCGCTACACTTCCGATCCTCTAGCCAGCGGATATATCTCTGCTGAAAACCTGGAGCTGATCGGTGATACAGCCTCAATTATCGTCACAAGCTATGGGAGCGGACGTGTGATCAGCATGGTAGATAACCCTGCATTTCGTGCCTTCTGGTTTGGAACGAATAAACTTCTGATGAACGCCGTGTTCTTCGGTGATACCATCAGTGGGGCCGCGTCGAACTGAAGGTTTTAGGGATTACAATTCTCCTGTCTCTGATCTGATTATAGTGAAAAGCCCGGGCTTCTGAAAAGGAGTTCGGGCTTTCTTTTTTTCCTGATTCCTGAGATTATATGGTGTGATGGCAGGGGATGAGGAAGATATAGATTATAACCTCAGTTCGATTCATTTCATTCTTCAATTTGGTCAGGATGAAGATCCGTGC
>CAZKIZ010000173.1:0-6939 GCA_964552935.1 uncultured Rhodohalobacter sp.
AAATCGTTAGCTCAAGTTCCGCAAGATGGTGATGTAGTGGCTACAAAATAAATTTCCTTTAAAAGTTGGAAATAGTTTATGTCATAACTTTTTATATACAAACATTGGTTTTGCTGGCCATTCTTCTTTCACGGTTATTAAAACAATAGATCCAAAAAAAATAAATGGCGTTCACCTTTTCGGGGCGGCATATCCGTAGCCCCACAGGTTCACAACGTGAATCTGTGGGGTGCAAGCAGGCAAAATATTAAAGAAGCGCTGTAGGCGCGGCATCATTCAGAATCTGGATCCAATCTCAGCCATATAGCTCGAACAGGTAGTCTGAGTCCTGTTCAATAAAATAGATTATGGGTAAAGATGGATTGGTCGTTTTGCAGGGGTACAGATATATCGCACCTACAGCGCTCCCATTTTTATGCTCGCTCGCAACCCCAGGTCACCGCTGCGCAGTGACCTGGGGCTAGGGATATGGCGTCCCCAGCGGGACTCTCCTTATCTGCATCATTGCTTTTTTAGTATCTATGAGATCGAAAATGCAATTCGCAAGGGCAGTAAATGGAAGGCAAAACATGAGGTTTATGAAGTTATAGAAAAATAGATGCAGCACTCCAAAACGTTGTTTAAAGATAACTGAGAATGATTCCTATGGTTTTGCCGGAGTTGAGCTATTGTTCGGTTTACTTCGCATTTAAAAAAATGGGCGGTTCGGGGGCCAGCATTACCATACTTGACTCTCTTACGCAGCCTCAAAAATCAGTAAACATATCTTCAAACGCACGCTTACTATCGGGTGCGGGAGAGGTGAACAGGCTGACCAGCCAGGTGGCTAAAAATCCGGCGATAAACCCCGGGATGAGCTCGTACATCAGGTCACTCAAATATGGAATAAAGTACCAAATGATCGTCACCGATGTTCCGGCGATCATGCCGGCCATCACTCCTGCCCGGGTTGTACCCTTCCAGTAGAGCGCCAGGATAGATGTGGGGCCGATTGAGGATCCCAGTCCCGCCCAGGCAAACAGCACCAGCCAAAAAACCAGGTCTTCGGCCAGGTAGCCGAAGATGAGAGAAATCACAACCAGCATAAATACAACGATCCGGCTGTAGAGAACCAGCCGTTTCTGGGGGATCTCTTCTCCTTTACGAACCAGTTTATCGTAGATATCGCGGACCACGCTGGATGCCGCAACCAGAAGCTGTGAGTCTGCCGTGGACATGATAGCCGCAAAAATTGAGGCCAGAACAACGCCAAAAAGCACCGGGTGCAGATGCTGCTGGGCAAGAAGCGGGAATAGATTTTCGGTATCTTCAGCCGGAAGCATGGAAATATCCGGAAACCAGGCGCGGCCGGCCAGCCCGATAAATACGGCTCCCCACGCCATTACCACATTCCAGACCGTGCCTACAATGGCGGCAGTCTTCAGGTGCTTTGAATTGTCGATAGACATATAGCGTGCCAGTATATGCGGATTGCCGGGTGAGCCCAGGCCAATGCCGAGGAACCCGATTGCCGCACCTGCAGAGATTGCAAACGGATCAACATACATAAAATCCATCGCCGAAAGCTCCGACAGCAGTTCCGCAAGGCCGCCAAAATTTAGAATTGCCACGAACGGCAATACGACCAGGGCGAGTATCATAAAGGCTGACTGAATCATGTCGGTCAGGCTGACGGCCAGAAACCCTCCGAGTATTGTATAGACCACAACAATCACCGCTGTGAGCAGGATGCCCTGGTTCATAGTCATCCCGAAACCGGAGGCAAATGCCTTGCCGCCTGCCACAAACTGGGCCGATACATATCCGATCATAAAAATCAGGAATATGACCACAATCAGAATTCGCAGCCAACCATCCTTATCGGCAAATCGCGCGGCGTAGAAATCGGGCACCGTGATACAGTTCCGCGCCTCTGTAAAGTTCCTCAGCCGCCTGGCGTAGTACAGAAACAGGAAAAGCTCCACCACAATGTAGCCCAGAACTGCCCAGATTGCCGAAGGCCCCATGGCGTAGGCCATACCAGTCACACCCAGGAGCAGCCAGGCACTTCGGCCCGAAACAACCGCCGAGAGCGCAACCACATATCTGTTCATCTTCCTGCCTGCGATGAAATATTCGCTAATACCTTTTGATGAGAACTTTGCCGTATAGACTCCTATACCAACAAGGATCAGCAGGTAGCCTACAAACGCCGCAATTGCGTAGCCGTCAGTCGAAACAGCAATTTCTGCGCTATCATGCATCTCTGCTACTCTCTTTTCGAACCAGCCAGACCGACAGGAGGATTACCAGGCAGGGAAGCATAAACATAACAAGGTAAAACGGGATCATAAGCCAGAGGCAGTCAATTTGTGTTCAATCTATAAACAAAACGCCATTTCAGGACGATGTCAATATCACGAATCACTATTTGTTTTTCAACCGGGAGATTTTGAGTTACGTTTTTGAAGTGTGCAGATGATACTCTGAATACTGTTTATTAAATCAACAAAGTCTTACAAATATCCTTAAAGCAAAAAGTGCCCCTGCCGATTAACAGCAGGAGCACTTTTCCTCTCTTTGTGCCTTAGAAATCTAACTTTCGAAGGCACTAATTAGCTCTCACACCAACATCTAAAATTTTTATATTCTTATCACCGCATAACCATGCGGTATTTACACCTACTGCTAAGTATTTTTACCTATTAACAGGATTTATAAGTCAGTTTACCCAAAATCAACTCAACGGGTCAGAGATCTATCAGCCGGTTTTTGAGCCCTTTTGCCACAGCCTCTGACTTCGAGTTCACCTCAAGTTTTCTATAAATATTCCGAATATGATGCCGGATGCCATCAACGGAGAGAAATATTTTTTTCCCAATAGCCGCATAGGATAATCCTTTTGCGAGCTCTCTAAGAATATTGAGTTCGCGCTCAGTTAGCTCTTCATCTAATTTTTGCGAAGCGTGGAATGTACTGATCACTCTCCTGGCAATATTTGGGGTAATTGGTGATCCGCCATTATATGCGTCCCTGACTGCTTCAACCAGTTCGTTTGGCGCCACTTTTTTCATCAGATAGCCGATAGCGCCGGCTTTCAGAGCAGCAAAAATGTGCTCATCATCGTCATGAACAGTAACCATGATTACAATTTTATCCGGATCGGTCCGGCGGATATGGCTCAGCCCTTCTATTCCATCCATTCCCGGCAAATTGATATCCAGCAGCACGAGATCTGATCTCTGAAAATTGGCGTCATCAAACGCCTTTTCGCAAGATTCGAACGATCCAACCACGGTCATGTCTCTCTCAAAATCAATAAACGCCTCCCACCCTTCCCGCATGTAGTCGTTATCTTCGATAATGGACACCCTGATTAGTTCATCACTCATTTCGCTAAATTTTTTTAAGCAGGCAAGGCTATGGAATTTCGGCGCGATCAATCAAGCCAATTGCCTAATGCTCTTATGTCAATCTAACTTTAAAATACCGTTTTTTCCGTATTCTTACACCGCATGAACATGTGGTTACAGGTCGACAGTGATCGTCCAGCGAGTCCCAAACCCCTCTTCTGATTTTAGTTCAGCGGAGCCCCCTACCTTTTGGGCACGCTGTTTAACGGTATCTAAACCGTTTCCCTTCTCAACAATATTTCTGTTGAATCCCCGCCCGTTGTCCTGAACAATCAATACGAGATTTCTGCCCCTCTTCTTAATTATGATATTTACCTGGCTTGCTTTAGAATGACGAGCTGTGTTTGTCAGAATTTCTTTAAAAATCAGCCAGAAATGTTGCCGGACCTCAATTTTAGGTTTCCCCGAAATGTGATCTTCTATGTCGATGTGGTGCTTGATATCTTTACTTTCCAAAAGGTCTGAAGCAAATCTCCGGCACTTCGCCAAAAGCCCCTCCCAATCATCATTTTTTGGATTTATAGCCCAGATAATGTCTGTTATCTTATCTTTTGCATCGTCGGCACTCTCTGAAATTAATGCCACAAAACGGCCGCTCTTCTCCACTGGCTGCTTTTCAACGGCTTTTGCAAAATAGCTGATACTGCTGAGTGTTGCACTTACTTCATCATGGAGATCATCAGCAATTCGATTGCGAATATTCTGAATTTTCAATATCTGCCGCACCTTAACATGGTGGGCGCCATACAAAACAGCTCCAAAAGCAAGCAGGTAGAGTAAATATGCCCAGAATGTTCTGTACCACGGCGGCAGAATAGAGAACGAAAACGACGCTTCCGCCCCCTCAACACCGTACACGTTCCGGCTCATTACCCTTAAAGTGTAAGATCCCTCGCGAATATTAGTGTAGTCTTTAAAGCTCTCATCATTCCAGTTGCTCCAGTCGCTGTCAACCCCGTCCAGCCTTACCCGATACTCAGTATCTGCCGGGCTGATATAGCTTGATGCCGCAAAAGTGAATCTGAGCTGGTTGTCATCATACGGCAGCTCTAATGACTCGACCGGAGGCCCGTAACCACCATAGACAAGTGAATCTCTGTTGACAAAAACCCTGGTTATGGTTGTATTGAATTCAGTTTGTACATCCCACGATTTCTTCGTCAGATGATAGAGCCCATTTGCGCCTCCAAACCATGTATTCTCACCATCACAAAGTATTTTATAGATCGTATCGTTACTATCCGCCCCGATAAGCTGATACGGTGTCTCAACAAACCTCCACTCTTCATTTTCTGCTTCACCTCGCAATATTTTTCTATCGGCGCGAAGCCATGCTGTTGCTTCATCGCACTGCTGCATGAGGTACGTCTGGTTAAATGGAGCTCCGTTCCTGCGCTCCTGCCGTATAAAAAAATTGTTCTCTCTGTCGTAAACAAACTTTCCCCAATCTGTACCCGCTGTTACCTGTCCATTTACCAGCTGGAGGAACCGTGCAGTTCCTTGTGTACGGTTGAGTGAATAGCTGCCTGCCTGATCTCCATTTTTGTCGAATTTCCGAATATCGCTCGCGGTAAGAATCCAGTATTGGTCTTCATGAAAAACCAGGTCAACAATTCTTAAACCTGCATCCAGTATTATTTCGGGATCCCGGTTGTGTGAAAGCGATGACCTGTAGAGTTCACTGCCTGAGGTAAGGTAAACGAAATCTTCATTGGGATGCGGTATGATGGAGTTAATCAACAGATTTGAAACCATTTCTGAACCTTCTTCATCCAAACGAAGGAGTTTATCGTTATCGAAAATCCACAAATCACTCCCGACCTTTTTCATATCAACAACGCGAAGCACCCCATCAACCGGACGAAAACCGTCCTGAAGCTCAGAGTCCATCTGAAAGAGTCCTTCTGTAGTTCCTGCAAATATTTGATTTCCAACTTTTACCAGGCCGGTTACAGCGCCGTAAAGCTCTTTTTGCTCCCCGAATGTAGTAATCGGCTGGCCGTAGTGGATCACACTGATGCCGTTATCGAGTGCGGCCCAGATGTTTTTTTCATTGTCTGTAAAGACATTGTACGCAAGATTGGTTGGCAGCCCTGCAGATTCGTCAATTACGTTTAACAGGTTCAGATCTCTGTCGGCGATGTAGAGGCCTCCCCTCAGTGTGGCAATTGCAAAGCGGGACTCGTCAATCTTTGCAACCCTGTAGAGCCGGTCGTCGAGCAAATCCTGAAACCAATCAAACTGTGGGTTGTAGAACTCTCCTTCTCTGTATATTATAACTCCTTCAGACCTTGTAAAGATAAAGTCTTCGTTATCAAACGGGATTGAACCGAACACGCGTCCGCCATCATACTTCTCACTGAGAGAGTCAGATACCAGCGTGGAATCTTCTATTTTTTTGATGCCTGCATTTCCCTGTTGAGCGTAGAGCGTGCCGCCAAGCGAAAAAAGATAGGTAAAATCAGTCTCCGCCCTGATGATTGAGGTTTGGTTATCCGCATACCTGAATATGTAGTTATTAGACTGAAAATAAACTGCGTCCCGGTATTCTGCTACAATGGAAACAGAACCAAACTCAACAGAATCCTGAAGGTGCGTGTTTTTTAGACTATGAGATCTTGCCCTGTTCAGGCTGTCCTGGCTCAGATATCCAAAGTCATTCTGTCCGCCGTAATAGACTCTTCCATCAGTTCCTGTTACCAGGGATCGAACAACATAGTCTCCTCCCACACGAAGGGATCTCCAGGCAGCACCATCATAGATCAGAATTCCTGCAGAGTTGCCAACATACATTTTACCGTCGATTCCCTGAGTAACCGCCCAGTTTTGGCGATGGCTGTCATACTCATCAGAGCTGTATTGCGTCATTAAAGGCACTCCCTGCCCAATGAGCTGCAGGGGAAACAGAGCAAGAATGAGTAAGAAAAAACGGTTGATCATTCTTGAATGTAACTATTTCAAAAACTTCAGAAAAATGTCTTTTGACTAATCATCATCGTCTTTTTCAGTGCCGTCACCCGGGTGTTGAATATCTACGTCAACATCTGTTTCGGGATCGTCATGTGCAGGTTGAGACATATTTTGATTCAGGCTGCTTCGGATTTTGCGTTTGTGATACTCTTCGTTCAACTTTTCCATCGGTTCAATAGATTGTATGATTTTTCTAAAGCCGGAGATTTTTAATCATCCACATTCTGCCACCAGGCTTTTGGCGTCACAATGCGAGTAGTACGCAATAAAGCGAAGGTAACCTGCCAATAAGCGTACTCACACTGTCGTGTAAGGTATTGTAACCTGATTTGAAACACTTACCGGATTAGCCACGTAGAGGAGTGCATGATGTTTTGGTTAATGTCATACTTGTAAACATAGTACCTCTGCAGCTCTGAAAGGCCGCAGAGGTCTTTTTATTTTACGATTATGGAAAGATTCCCATTCTCCCATAAATTGTACCCACCTTATTAATTGCGCTGATGAACGCTGCAGTTCTCAAATCCACATCGTGCGTCTTGCGAAGTTCGTTGATCTGATTGTAGGCGTTAATCAT
>CAZKIZ010000174.1:0-1371 GCA_964552935.1 uncultured Rhodohalobacter sp.
GCTCAAAACCTGAAAAACAAGCAAAATGCTGTAGGTTTTATGGTATATCTACAGGGAACTACCAAACACGGATAACCGATACCCCGGTACCGACACTACAAGATTATCCAGTCGATAAAAATAAAGATCCAGATCAGCGGCAGGTATGCGAAAGAGAAGAACATGACCCCTTTGGCTGTGGGTATATCTCTTTGTATTGCGAATTTAACGCCGTAGTATAAAAACCCAACGGTGGAGAGGAGCGCTCCTGTGAGGTAAATCCAGCTTACCAAATCCATTACATAAAGCTTATAGACGGTCGGGAAGAGAATCAGCATCGGCAGTAAAACCCAAATTGAGGCCTTGATACCGTGAGGGTCATTTTTGGGCAGCATTTTAAAACCCGCATGCTCGTAATCTTTTCTGCAAACCCATGCAATGGCAATGACATGAGGTACCTGCCAGCAGAAGACAATTCCAAAAAGAATCCACATACCGTGTTCAAACACGGTGCCTGTTGCCGCAGCCCATCCGCCCACAACAGGAAGGGCACCGGGAATAGCGCCCACAAATACGTTGAGAGCAGAAATACGCTTCAAAGGTGTGTAGGCAAACAGGTAGATAATTGTGGTGGCAAGTGATACGGTTCCGGCTACAACATTTACCATCGCCAAGAGATAGGCAAGGCCTGCAAAAATCAGGACAGTAGAAAATACAAGACCATTATTGGATGATATCCTCGAGTCGGGAAGAGGACGCTTGCTTGTCCGGTGCATCAGCCCGTCCAGTCCGCGCTCCATGAACATGTTGTGAGCAGATGTTCCAGCAGCTATAAGGTAGGTGCCCAGCAGTGCATGGAACATCAGCAGATAATCCAGAGAGCCCGCAGTTCCCATAATAAAGCCAATCAGCATACTTGCTACAACGCTGATCGTTATGCCGGGCTTGGTTAACTCGTAATAATCTTTCGCCACCTCAAACAGCCGGCCAAAAGAACCTGATTTTACGCTCGTGTTTTCCATTGAGAATATCTAAACTATGACAGCCCTGAATTTACTGTTTTTAAAGCTGATATGTTACCTTAATATCTCCTTCAAAATTTTGCCTTATACTTGCTGTCTCTGCGTAAACCATAAAAATGAATTCAGACAAAATGAATTCTTACGGATAGTGGTTAACAGGGTTAAATCTCTCTCTTTTTTGTGAATACTGAATGAAACTTAATTTATACCAAAAAACGGCTGTAACTACTGTAATTGCAACCATCGTGCTGATCTTTATCGGCGGCCTTGTGAGGGCATCAGGTGCAGGCCTGGGTTGTCCTGACTGGCCTCAGTGCTTCGGTATGTGGATTCCGCCAACGAATGCGGCTGACCTTCCGGCCGAGTATGA
>CAZKIZ010000174.1:1471-6936 GCA_964552935.1 uncultured Rhodohalobacter sp.
TGGCAATGGTAATCGTAAACACGCTGCTCTACGCCTCGTTCAGGGCAATGAGCGAGCAGCTCTCTATACGTCTGAAACCAAAACACAGAAAAAGGCTTCTTTATATCTCCGGGGCAATTCTTTTTGTGACCCTCGTCCAGCTTGTGCTGGGAACACAGGTGAGGGAGGTAATTGACGTTGCCAAGAATGTTCTTGAACTGCCGCGGGAGAGGTGGCTCGACACCACCGGGTTTTTATACTCGGTGCACAGAAGTTTTTCATGGATTGTGATACTTCTCAGCGGCTACCTGGTCTATGAAAATCGAAAAATTAATGCACCTAAAAAGCTGGTTTCTCTGGGATATGTAATTTTTGGGTTAATTATCCTCCAGATGTTTATCGGTCTGGGAATGGAACAGCTCGGCATGCCCGGTGTACTGCAGCTTCTGCACCTGGTGAGTGTTGCAGTTCTGATCTGTGCTGAGTTTCTTTTTATGCTGATGACAGGGTTTTCAAGAACAGAAAAAAATATAGCTGAACCTGATAAGCTGGAAGAGATTCCGGCCTGAGATAATCTCTTTGGTGGTAATAGCTTAGTTTCCGGGCGTTCTGGAGTACATCACTGGCCCAGTGTAATCAGGGCTGTCAAATCTTTTCACTTTTTAACTTTCACTTTTCACCATAGCCAGACTATAGTTTCTCCAAAAGCTTGTTCAGAAACAGATTCACCTCTCTCAAATCTTTTTTCAGGTCTACAGGGATAGTGCGATCTTCCTCGCCTTCTGTTTCGGGCGCCCCCTCCTCAATAATCTTTTTAGCACCGGCAGTGCTGTATTTTTTGGTTTGAATAAGCTCCTTCAAACGCAATATAAAGGTGATATCTTCTTCGCGATAAGTTCGGTTGCCCGCTTTATTTTTGCGCGGGGTCAGATCTTCAAATATGGTCTCCCAGTATCGTAAAACGTGCGGTTCTATCGCGGTAATCTCGCTAACTTCACCAATTGAGTAATAGAGTTTCTTCATAGCACTGAAATCCGTTATTTTCTGATCGTATTTGAAACACAGTAGAATGGAAAGATTCTAAAGAATATGCAAGGCTTTGACTGAACAAAATAAAGATATTGATTATAAATCCTCAGGAAAAAATCCCGAGATCAGCGTTGTGGTTCCGCTATTGAATGAAGATGAGTCGCTGAATGAGCTTGTACGCAAAATTGAGAAAGCGCTCACTGCGTTCAGTTTTGAAATATTGCTGGTTGATGACGGATCGAAAGACCGTTCGTGGAAGGTAATTGAATCCCTTTCAGGTGAATACGCCGTTGTGAAAGGGATAAAGCTGAGGCGCAACTACGGGAAAAGCGCCGCTCTGCAGGCGGGGTTTGATTCAGCTTCAGGTAAGTTTGTGGTGACGATGGACGCCGACCTGCAGGACGATCCTTTCGAGATTCCGGAGATGATCGAAAAACTGAAGAACGGAGCCGACCTCGTGAGCGGGTGGAAAAAAAAACGGCACGACCCGATGTCCAAAACGGTGCCGTCCCGTTTCTTTAACGCCGTTACCCGCTGGACCACAGGTATTAAGCTTCATGATTTTAACTGTGGGCTGAAAGCGTATCGCCGGGAAGTAACCGAGCACATCCATCTCTACGGAGAACTGCATCGCTATGTGCCGCTCCTGGCCAAGTGGCAAGGTTATGATAAGATTCAAGAGCAGGAAGTAAAACACTATCCCCGCAAATACGGCAAGACCAAGTTCGGGCTTTCCCGATTTATGAACGGTTTTCTTGACCTGGTCACTCTGCTGTTTGTGAACCGCTACATGGAGCGCCCGATGCACTTTTTCGGAACCATTGGGGTGCTGCTCACCGTGGCGGGTATGATAATTAACATCTATATTGCCGCGCTGAAAATTTTCTGGGATCAGCCGATTGGTGATCGTCCGCTGCTCTTTCTGGGGATACTGCTGGTTGTGATCGGTGTGCAGTTCTTCTCGATAGGTTTTCTTGGAGAGATGATAAATAAAAATCGCGTACATAAATATATGCCGGGAATTGAGAAGAAAGTGGGTTTATGAGCAAGATTGAGTATGATCCGGTAAAGGATAAATTCTCTTCAATTATCAAAAACTCCCGTCTGCTGAGGAGAATCTTCTATTTTCTGTTAGATCTGTTTTTCCTGAGAAGCTGGCACCTTCGCAGGCTGATCAAAAAATCCGGAAAAGAGTTCGAGATGCAGGACGACTGGAATCTGCTGGATGCAGGTTGCGGGTTTGGCCAGTATGATCGATTTATTCTCAGCAGTTTCAGCAATGTGACCGTGGATTCGGTGGACGTCAAGAAAGAGTACCTGCGCGATAATGAGCACTACTTTCAGAAGTCCGTAAATAATGAGAAAATCCGGTTTTATTACGCTGACCTCCTGAATTTTGAGTCAGACAGAACGTTCGATATGGCAATCTGTATCGACGTACTGGAGCATATTGAGGAGGATGTGCGGGTGATGAAAAACATCAGCGGTCACCTGAAGGAGGGAGGCTATTTCCTGATGCACTCTCCATCGCACTACTCTGAGGAAGATGGTGACGAAGAGGACTCTTTTGTGGGTGAACACGCACGGCCGGGGTATTCAAAAGAGGAAATTTCTGATAAGCTGCGCCTGGCGGGGCTTGAACCGGAAAAAGTGCACTACACGTACGGTTTTTGGGGACACAAGGCGTGGGTTCTCTCCGTAAAGTGGCCGATGATCTGGTTTAACAAAATGGGCCTCTTTGCCGCGCTGCCATTGATGATCTACTACCCGCTGGTGCTGCCGTTCTGCCTTCTGATGAATCTGAGTGATCTCTATTCAAAGAATGAAAAAGGAAACGGGGTGTACGCTCTGGCAAGAAAAGCTTAGACCAGATGGTCTCTCGAAAAGGCGCAACGTATCTTCTGAATTGGATGTGGAAATCTTGTGTACCTCTTCGCACCATTTTCAGAGATCGTGAGTTTTTATAGACGAAAACACCTTAATTCATTGTCTTCTAATTGATGAAGAGGCACCAAAACCTTTAGCGTCTTCGCGCCGTTTCGAGAACAACACTACGGACCCTCATACACAATCTTTCCGTCCACAATTGTGTAGAGTACTTCCACATCCGGCAGCTCCATAGGGTCCACATCAAACAGGTTGCGGTGTAGTACGGTTATATCGGCAAGTTTGCCCGGTGTGATGCTTCCTCTTCGGTCATCTTCGAAGTTGGCGTAGGCAGTGTTGATTGTATAAGCGCGTATCGCCTCTTCCATTGAAATTCGCTCATCAGGGAACCAGCCGCCTTCCGGCTCACCCGTCATCGTTTTACGAGTGATGGCCGCGTAGAGGCCGTACATCGGGCTGATATGATACTCTGCCGCAGCGGTTCCGGGCCAGTCGGTGCCGAAGCTAAGCACGGCGCCGCTCTCCAGTATGCTGCGGAAAGCGTAGGCGCCGCGAGAACGTTCCGTGCCTATTCGCTCCTCCATCCAGCGCATGTCGTCGCTGGCGTGAATCGGCTGCACTTCGGCGATTACGTTCAGCTCACCAAGGCGTTCAATATCTTCGTCCTGCATCACCTGGGCGTGAACCAATCTAAACCGGCGATCTTTCGGGCCATTCTCATCAATCAGCCGTTGCAACATGTTCAGCAGCAGAAAGTTCGCCTCATCGCCGATGGCATGAATGGAGAGCTGCAGGTTGACTGAGTCGGCCCGCTGCATGTAGCCGTAAAACCGTTCGGGATCGTAGTTGCCCTCCTCATCCACCATCAGCCGGCGCCAGCTGCCGCGTTCGTCAGGCATGTGATCGTACGGCTCAAAAAATCGTGCGGAGCTATTGCCCATAATTCCGTCAATATGTCCCTTCAACGTGCCCAGACGTATCCAGTCATCTCCCGAACCGATCTCAATTCCCCGGTCAGCCAGCTCTTCCCAGCGCTCCAGGTGGTAGCGATAATGGATGCGAGCGGTCAGTTCACCCTCATCACGCAGCATCTCGTAAATTTCTACCTGGACATCGTCAGACATGTCACTGACACTGGTGACTCCATATTTCCTGATCTCTGCGAGGGCGTTCTTTGTCTGCTGAACGCGTCGGTCAAATGAAAAATCAGAGGGGACGATTTCGCCAAAAAAATCCGTTATTCCTTCGCCCCTGATAATGCCGGTAGGAGTGCCATCATCGCCTCGTTCAAATTCAACCCCATCCACCTGCGGATCATCCGGATCGAGGCCTGCTTCTATAAGAGCCCGGCGATTCACTGCGTATTCCGACCGGTCGAACCGCTGGATAAAGAGCGGGTGGTTTTCTGTGATCTCCTCCACAATTGAGACATCGGGCGTAAACTGCTCTCCAGAACCGCCACCGGGACTGCCGAACTCCCAGTCGTCGTAGGCTCCCCACAGGCCGCCGAGAATCCACTCATCCTCATCCAGCCGCTCCACCAGATCTTCAATCCGGTTTACAAACTCCTCCTGCGAGGAGGTGCGCATGATGTTGAATTCCAGGAAGCGGGCCGCGCTGGCAAAATGGACGTGATTGTCGTTGAAGCCGGGCAGGACAAATGCACCTCCAAGATCGATCACCACGGTATTGGAGCTTTGATATTCGCTAATGTCGGAGTCGCTTCCCACGGCGATGATCTCGTTTCCCCGGATAGCCACTGCCTCTGCTTCGGGCAGGGTATCATCCACGGTCCATACAGATGCGTTTTTCAGGATCAGATCGGCAGCGGAATCATTACCGGTATCACACGCGGTCAAAAGCGGGAGAAGTAAATAAAAGGGGAGGAGGAGTTTTAAAACGTTCATAGGGCAGGATTCAGTGTTGGTGAAAGATCAATGCAAGAATAGCGCTTGGCGCTGAATAGGTCAAGTGGCCCCGGTTTTTGAAGATTACCGTAGAAGGAAGGGCTACATGTTCTGCAAATACGTTTTCGGCTATTCGTTAAAAAAGAGCATCTCGTCGATCTCCTGGACCATTCGCCAGGATAGACTCACCGTGTCGAACACAAGGTGGAAGTAGCGTTCGCTGTCGGTCTTTACCACGTAGTGATAGTGAAATCCCTTGCCGACCCGCTCTTTGTGCGCCTGGCGTATCTTTCTGATTTGAAATCTCTCGCCGGACCGCGTTTCAAATCGGTAAGGTGTGATATGGTGTTTCAGCTTCGGGCTCGAAAACCCTCTCACAACGTTGAGTACATTAATTGGGGGATATTTTTCCTCACTCATAAACTTCTCCATTAAGGAAAAGTTAGTTTACACATATATTATACATATATCAATCTGTTTTTTATTGGATCGCTCATCAACCTGCCAGCACGCGCCGGTTTTTTGGCGCTCCCGGTAGAGTTGATGGATGGGGAAGGAGCTTTCGCATGACTTTGAAATACGAACGCGGCTCTGTGAAACACACCCCTCCTGTTTTGTGCAATGCATGACCCACATTTTTAGATCTTCATATTCATTAATTTT
>CAZKIZ010000175.1:0-6932 GCA_964552935.1 uncultured Rhodohalobacter sp.
CGGCAAAGATCACTGGGTTCAAAAAAGTCCAAGGCTCTACCGCTGGACGTGGTAGAGGGGGATTGTTTTGAACAGAACTACCGGATTAGTTATTTATCTTGCACTACCCGCTACTACTATTTAATCCGAAGATCAAAATAATGCCTCTTTTGTACATCTAATAAAAATACCCTGTCAAACTCACTTTCAAATTCGATCTGGTTGATACTGTCAGGGATGTTGAACCAAGAAGATGGGCGAAAACCATGTTTAACGAGTAGAAGCCAGAATTGAGAGCATTCTGGATGGTTTTCTTTATAGTTCGATAGTTTCTGATTTTTTCTATCGATTGCATTTCTAATCCAATCAGGATGTAATTCAGTTTGAAATCCAGCCCCATCAAAAGTCCAATAATTTCCAATCAATTTATTCGAATTGAAGATTCTTATTCTATTAATTTCTTCAGGTAATATTCTATTAATACCATCGTATTTTTCTAATATTCTAGAATCATCTTCTTCTGGAATGTATGCTTCTACAATCTCTGCAATTTGTGGCGCTAAATTTTTTGCATTTATCCTTGTTTGGCCAATAAACGTAACAGTCACTTCCAAAAATTTCCCTGTATTCTTAAAAAAGATTTCGCATGCCAAATTTAGAGTTTTTTGTTGAACTTGTTCTTCTTGCATTAAACTAAACCCCTTTTTATCCGCTGGCTTAACAATTCTACTGTGCTCAACGCCAAGAGTCATATCGTTACTTTTTAATATAAAATCAGGATTTTCGTTTGGGATAGTACTCATAACAGAAATTTCTGGATAACAATCTTGAAATATTTTCAAATGCCATCTCTCTCTTCCCTTTGAATGTTTATCTTGAGACATAAGAACTAATTAGTTGGCCTTCTATGTTTGTGGTTTAATAATCTAAAATCAATAATCCAGGCCGGGCTGCGTGATTTTAAAATCGAGCTCTTGTTTTGATTCTTCTACCATCTGCCGAACATCCTCAAGCAGCTGTCTTGCGTCAAAAACAATTCCATCTTTGATGGTGTACCGAACACCGCCTACGCGCTGCACTTCGTTCTGATCATCAACCCGGATGGCTCCTGTCCCGTAAAGCACTTTCAGATTCTCCTGCGGGTTTTCATCAACTATAACCAGGTCGGCCAGTTTTCCTACTTCAATGGTCCCCAGCCTGTCAGCAACGCCCAGCACTTCGGCAGCTTTAATGGAGGCTGACTGAAAAATTTCGAGAGGGTGGAAGCCGGCTTCTCTGAACATCTCCATCTCCTGGATATAGGCAAAACCGTACAGTTTGTATATGTAACCGGCATCTGAACCAATAGTAACCCTGCCGCCGCGATTTTTGTATTCGTTAATAAACTGCATCCAGATTCGATAGTTTTCTTTCCACTGAACCTCTTGTTCGGTTCCCCAGTTAAACCAGTAGGAGCCGTGCGCGCGGCGATCCGGCCTGAAAAATTCCCAGAGGGAGGGCACCGTATATTTTTCATGCCATTCAGCTCTTCGTTGAGCCATCAGATCGCGGCTCGCCTCATAAATGGTAAATGTAGGATTGATCTCGAAGTCTGAAGAAATCAGCTGTTCCATAACGCGGTTCCAGGTGGGGCTTCCGGGCTCAGCAGCCTGCTTCCATAGTTTTCCCGCCTCCTCAAAACGGTGCTGCTCGTTGCTGTAGTTATAGTCAAGCGGATAGTCCTGGATCACGCGATCCGTGAACATCGCTTCCGGCAGGCCGTACCAGTGGGTCATGCCGCGAAGCCCCATAGCGGCAGTCTGTGACACATTTGCATATACAACACGAGGCTGGGCGTGGTGTGCCATCGACCCGATACCGACACTGTTCGCTTCATCAAGGGCTGCTTCATAAATTTCCGGCCGCGCTCCAAAAAATTTGATTCCATCCGCGCCCCGGTCCGCAATCATCCGCACCCATTCACGAGCCTGATCAGGAGTTTGAATACTCTGATCAAAACCCGAACCAAACCCTATGTATGGAAATATTCTTGGAGCCGTAATCTCATTGTTACTGCTGCGGTCTCTGTGCCAGAGGGTCCAGTCGAGCCCGTTGAATGATCCCGGTTCTCGAATGGAGGTTATTCCGTGAGCGAGCCACAGTTTATACACGTATTCGGGAACGGTACCCTGGGCATTTCCACCGGTATGTGCGTGCATATCGAAAAAGCCAGGAAGGATGAACATACCCTCAGCATCTATTTCTGTGGTATTTTCATCGGCTGCCGGCCGCCTCTGTTCGTTGATCGGAACTCCCGGGTACCCGACATTTTGGATCCTGACAATACGGTTTCCTTCAATGACTATATCTACCGGCCCAACAGCGGGTGAGCCCGTACCGTCAATCATGGTGCCTCCCCGAAGGATCAGGCGTTCGTATGGGCCATCACCTTCTGACCTGTCTGGAGCATCGGGCATCTGCCCATAAGCTGAATGAACGATCAGGAAAAATATAAGAGTAAGAATAGTGCGGACTGTTATTTTCATGGACTGGTATTAGGGTTTGGCAAAAGTTAAAGCGATTATATCAAAAGGAAGTGACCCAAAAAAGGAATCTTAAAAATTATTCGAAATAATTTGTAACAAAAGACGTGCAGAATACTCTTGTTAGTACAGCATTAGCTAATCTACTCTAACGATTAGTTTTAGTCACTCCTATGCTGAAACCTAAAGCAGAAAACCCGGGACTGATACTCCCGGGTTTTATTTTTTCTCATCTTTTGAAAGCCAAAAAGGCGATCACCACAAACAGCAATGCAGCGCCGGCTGTAAAATAGAAGGTTCCGTCTATTCCTACGTAGAGATAGACAATACCCAGCAGAAATGGTGCAACGGTTTGTGCCGATCGTATAACCACCCAGTTAACCGCTAAAAATGCGGCTCTGAATTCAGAGGGAGCCTGGCCCGTCAGCAAGTTGAGAAGGCTGGGGATATTAATTCCCTGGGCAACACCAAAAACGGCGATCGGTATAGCCATAAGCCAGATATTGCTGATAAGGGGAAAGCTTAGGAATATGAAAAGGTAAAGAACAGATCCTGTGAGGATAAGCTGAAGTTCGCTGAATCTTCGGGTTAACAAGCCGAGTCTTGAGGACGTGATTGCGGTAATTAGTGATGATCCTGAGAGCATCAGCCCGATTACGGTAGAACTCTGTCCGAAGTCCTCATCCAGCAGGATCGGTAAAAACGTTAAGTATCCTCCATAGAGAATGGTAAACGTTAGGAAGACACAGGCAAAAAGACTCAGAACCTGGCGGGTAAATATTCGGTCTTTAATTTTTTGAAAGTACTCCCCGATATTCAGGTTCATTGAAATGGGTACCGGGTCGAGGTAGATCATCGCGTAAAGTGCAACCGGGATGGCAAGCCCGCTGAGAAGGAAAGGGTAGTTCCATGCAAACGCAGCCAGCAGGCCACCAATGGCGGGATATACGGCGGTACCCACACTGAGCACACTTCCGTTGTACCCCATAGCCGTGGCTCTTCGGTTGCCCTGGAACAGATCACCGATCAGCGTGATGTTGAGCGCTCCTAAAGCGGCACTTCCGGCGCCCTGTAAAAACCTCAGCCAGAGCAGATCAGAAAATGAGGTGGTAAATGCGCAGGCAACCCCGGCAATTCCGTATAGAAGGAGGGATGGAATAAGAATTCTTTTTCGGCCAAATCGGTCAGCCAGTACGCCCAAAAAAGGTGTGAGCAGGATTCCGGGAAGCGCAAAAACGGTAATCAGCAGACCAATCTGGTCGGTCGTTACATCCAGGGCGCGAGCAATGACAGGGAGGGCAGGGGCAATACTCGAGACACCCATCACAGCGCTGAGCGTAATCCCGAAAATGATGTGAAGATTTTTGTCTTTTAGTACCGGTGGTTGTTGGTCTGTCAAATCCTGATAATTTTCAGATCACAAAAAATCGTTTAACGGATCTGGGTAGTGATCCGTTTCGAATTCCCGAAGATAGAGATATAAATACTAAATAGATGAATTATCCGGGCTAAAAGTAGAATCTGTAGAGCAGACTGATGTTGCGACCCGGTTCGGGGAAGATATCCTTCACTCTTGAGAGGTGATTGTAATATTCTGTATTGAAAAGATTCAGTCCGTTTAGTGAAACGGTGTGAAGTGTTCCGTTCCAGTCGAAGCGGTATTGTGCGTTCAGATCAAATACTGCATAGCCATCTGTTGGTGTTTCAATTTCACCGATTCTTGATTGAGATGCGGCTGCTCTGACCCTGGTTCCCAGCGTCATATTATTATGGCTGTACCGCAGGCTGATGTTACCTTTTAAGGGGGGCATCATTGGCAGAGGCTGATCGGATTTTTCCAGGCCGGTTGCTTCTCTCTCTTGTTCGGGCACCACACGGTCGCCTATTGTAAACGATACATTCCCGTCAAAAACAAAGTTATTAAACAGCCGAAGTTCAGATGATAACTCGGCACCATACATGGTTGCTTCGGTGCCAATGTACTTAAACTCATTAAGGTCTCCGCGGATGATGCTGGGCTGCCCCGTATCCTGGGCGTAAAGATAGTTGCTGAAGTGGTTGTAATATGCGGCTACCTCTACAGAGGCATTACTTGTTCTGTACCGACCAAAGATTTCACTACCTAATCCACGCTCTGAATCCAGATCGGGATTACCCACTTCAAAAGCGAACGCGGCAAGATGCGGACCTTCAGAATAGAGCTCTTCCAGTGTTGGAGCTCTCCAGGAGTGCATAAATGTTGAGCCAAGATAAAAACCGCTGCCCATGTTGTATATAGCGGAGATAGATGATTCCAGTCCTGTAAAGGATCGTTCTCGTACACGTCCAATAAATGAATCTCTTTCTCTCTCAGGTGTGGCTACAAAATGATTCAGCCGGAATCCGGTTTCAAGGTGAAGATTCCCGATATCTGCTTCCTGTATCGCAAAAAATGCACCACCAACAGAATTTGAATTGGGTGTTCTCGATCCAAAAACTGAGTAATCTACAAATTCACCCCAGACACCAACTACCCCTTCATCAAAAAATCCCCATCCGTTATTTCTCAATTTTACGGATCCGGTTGAGGTGTCCATATCGTACTGTGTTCCTATGGCTCCGCTGGATTCAATTTCAACGTGGTGATACCGGATAAATGAGCCGCGTGCCTCCAGAAGGTTGAAAAGTGAACTCCCAAGTAACACCTCTGCTCGTCCCTCGGTGTGATATTTGTACATCTCTATATCCACACCGGAAGGGTGACCACCCTGTGGATCGGGCGGAATACCGTATTCGCTGAAATAGATGGACCCTGATACTCCTGCATATCCCCAGGGGCGAATATACCCCAGCCCAAAACCGTTATCGGCGGTACGGATTGACGTATTTGTTAAAGGACCGATGGGAGTGTTGTAATCCTGGCCAATCCGGCCGCTTAAATCCAGGTTAAGCACCAGGTCGTTGTACGGTATTTTCAAAGATCCCGCGCCCATAATGCCGGAATTTACGCTGGCTCCCTGCAATGAAAGGTTCCCGGTTGTTTGTGAAGGAACAGTGTTAGGAATTTTATTACTGACCACATTTATGACGCCGCCAATGGCTCCGGCTCCGTGTTCAAGTGCAGCGGGACCCCGCGCAATCTCAATTTCATCGGCAGAGGATGGGTCTACAGTTACTGAGTGATCCGCTGAAGTCCAGGAGACATCTCCTGTCCTGCCGCCATCCTCGAGGATTAGCACCCGCTCGTCTCCGAGGCCTCTCATAACGGGCCTTCCTGGCGCGGCACCCATGCTTCTTTCTGAAAATCCTGCCTGATTACTCAAGGTTGATGATAGTGTGACATCTAAATCCCTGCGCAGACGATCACCTACAATTTTTAGCGATGCGTGTTCCAGGTTACTGCCAATAAGTTGTTCGGCATCGGCAACGACTTCAACAGTCTGGCCTGATAAAACCGATGGGGTTAATGAGAAAGAAATTTCTGTGGTTTGATCAGGTTCAATTTCAACAGTTCTGTTGATTGAGCTGTACCCGATGCGGTGTATATTTATATTGTAAGTTCCTGATGGAATGTTTCGGAGTTCAAACCGTCCTTCTCTGTCCGTTGTAGCTGATCTGTTTATTTGTTCTAGGTGAATGTAAGCAAAAGAGACAGGTTCACTGTTTTCAATGTCAATGACAATTCCGTAAAGTTTCCCTGAACTGTCTGATATATTCGCTGACGCAATAAGCGGTAAGTATACAGCGATCAAGAAAAAAAATAGTTTAAATAAGTTCTTATGCATGCTCAATTCAGTAAATCTATAGGCGATGATAAAAATTAGGGGAGACCGTTAGCGATCTCCCCCAATTCGTGCGAAAGAGGCTCAATAATCCGTATAAATAAGTCGTCATGCTGTAAAAATGTATTACGGCATGATATAAAGCTGACTATCAGGGACGGTCTACACGACATTTGCTTCTTTCGTGCATATATATGCCGTTCTCGTCAATCAATGCATGTTCATCATCGGCCACAACAACGTCCATCCACTGAGATGTGAAGTCAGAGTGGTCGTCGTGAATTAAGCTGAAACGCACACGATCTGATCCCGCATGATCAGCTCTGAAGTGAAAGCCCCAGAGTCCGTCGCTGCCGTGCTGCTCAAGGTTAGCCGGTCTGATCTGATCAAGTGCTTCAGGGTTTTCCCTGGCTTCATCAGAGCACTCTTCCGTTAGGGTGTTGGGTTTTTCCCACTCCCAGGTAAGGCTGTAATCTCCTGATTCATCATCAGGCAGGTCAAAAACATCACCGTCTCCGTCGATCCATCTGAGAACGACAGATGGAGTCATGCCGCGGGGATTAGCTTCTGAAAATTCCAGAACATCCGGGGAGATTACAAGCGCATCGATGTCATCTCTGTAGTAGTCGTCCCAGGCTCCGTCAGGATTCCAAACGTATTGATTGTTTTG
>CAZKIZ010000176.1:0-2922 GCA_964552935.1 uncultured Rhodohalobacter sp.
ATCTTGTCAGGCTAACGATTCACCCCATATTTTAAAGATTGAACGCAGAGCGCTTATTATCCTTCATTATACTTTCAGGTTTTTTCCTGTTCTACGGTTGTGCCACTCCGGTAGGTCCCACGGGCGGACCGCCAGACAGAACGCCCCCCGTTATCGTTTCAACCACTCCTGATCTGGGAACAACCAATTTCACAGGAGATGAGGTGCGCTTTGAGTTTTCGAAATTCCCTGACAGGGCGTCCGTTCGCAGGAATATTTCAATAGAGCCGAGCCTCGGCATACAGTACGAGGTAAGTTTTAGCAGGCGAACAGCGATTGTGGAATTCAACGAACCGCTGCCGGAAAACACCACGATCATTATTGTGATGGGGTCGGATGTATCGGATACAAGAAACAACCGGATGACCTCATCGTTCAGCCTTGCATTGTCAACCGGACCGGTTATTGATGATGGTAACGTTACGGCCAGGCTCAGAGATGCAGAAAGAGGTAGTGTGGAGGCGGGTGAGCGTGTATTTTTGTTTCGTGAGCCGGTAGACTTTACCAGAACAGCAAATTATGTGGCTCAGTCAGATACGGCCGGCAATATCGATTTCAGCTACCTGAGCGAAGGAAACTACAGCGCAATTTGGGTAAATGATATCAACAGAGACCGCAGGTGGAATCCCGAACGTGAGCGAGCGCAGCCTTTTCATGTGGAGTCGTTTTTTGTTGAACAGGGCGAAGAGGTAGATCTTGGTACAATCTACATCAACCGGCCCGACACCACCGCGCCCAGACTCGAGGGGGTTGGCCTTCTTTCAGAAATGAGAATGAGGCTTCGGCTTTCGGAGGAGGTCTTTTGGGAACCGGATGCCGAATTTGCCGTGCTCGATTCGCTTGGAGAGCCGTTTACCACAGCTTACCCACTTTACAAAAGCCGTGATGACCGCAATGTTCTGTTTGCACAGGCTTCTGATCCGCTTTACGAGGACGGGAGATTCACCGTGCAGCAGTCCGGTTTTCGCGACCGGGCCGGGAATTCTTTACGAACGCAAATCGATCCCTTTGTGGGATCGGCCGAACCCGATACAGCAACAATGCGCCTGATCTCCGATAACACTCAGGGTGGACTGTTTCCCGACCAGGCACTTGAAATTACCTACTCCAAATTTATCGATGATGATGCGGTAAGGGATTCGGTGATTGTATTTGAAGGTGAACGCGCCGTTGAAGAATATGAATATCTTGAGATAAGGCGTAATAAACTCAGGATTTTGCCCAATGGCGACTGGTCTACAGGTTTTCGGTACCGGTTTGGTGTGTGGGATCCCGATTTTATGGAGCGTCGCACGATTGAACCTGAAATTTGGCAGCGAAATCAACTGGGCAGCATCGAGTTTAACCCGGCAGACGGGGATACAACAACTCCCACAAGACTGATGCTGAGAGATGAAAATTATAAAACGGAAATCGATACCATGTTTACAGGGTCGATAGAAATCAGTAATCTGCCCCCGGTACAGTATCATGCCAGGATTTTCAGAGATCTGGACGGGAGCGGCACCTGGGATACCGGGAGCATTGATCCCTACAGAATTCCGGAACCCTACTTTTTAAGACGTAACATACCGGTGCGGGAGGGTTTTGCCTCTGAGGTTGCCGTTGAGTTTTCTGGAATGCCCGACGGCTTTGAAATGCCTGAAACGATCGATCCTGACAGTGCAGAAGACGGCAACGATCAACAACAAGAACCTTAACATTTAGTAAATAAATATGCAGGAAGTCTGGCAATCAATAGTACAAGAGACAACACTGGCAGTGACAATTGTGGTGATTATTTCACTCACCATTCTTGCACAGTGGCTTCTGAAAAGAGCGTTCAAAAAATATGAAGAGGGGAAAGCATCTCTGCAGTTTGAGGATCCCACCAACATACGGTTCATCTATTATGCGCTTGTGGCCATTATCTATATCACGGGTGTGGGGTTCGCAATCTGGAACGTGCCTTCACTGAAACATATCGCCCAGTCTATGCTGGCAAGTGCAGGTATTTTGGCTATTGTGATCGGCTTTGCATCACAGCAGGCGCTCGGTAATATTGTCAGCGGGCTGTTTATTGTGATGTTCAAACCGTACCGAATCAACGACAGAGTGAGCATCAGAGATACGCTCCGTGGTGTGGTGGAAGATATCAACCTGAGGCACACCATTATCCGTAACTTCGAAAATCAGCGGATTATTATTCCAAACTCAATCATCAGTAACGAGATTCTAACCAACTCGAACTACACGGATGATAAAATGTGCAAGCTTATCAATATCGGGATCAGCTACGGGTCCGATATTGATAAAGCCCGCCAAATCATGAGTGAGGAAATACAAAATCATCCAAATACTATCGATATCAGAACTCCTGAAGATATTGAAAAAGGTACGCCAAGAGTGACGGTGCGGGTTCTAACCCTAAGTGATTCCTCCGTTGTTATGAGGGCCTGGGCCTGGGCACCCGATCCGCCCAGCGGATTTGTTTTGGAGTGTGATGTGCTGGAGTCCATCAAAAAACGGTTCGACAAGGAAGGAGTTGTTATTCCGTTCCCACAGCGGACAGTCAGTTACCTGAATGGGGGCAATGGTGAAGAGGCAAAAGTGAAAGGTGAAAAGTGAGAAGCCTGACAGCGTCCGAAACCGCAAGCTTGCGGTGCAGTCCTTTAAGCGTTTCGGTTTTGACTTGTCCCGTTCATCACTCTGTAGGCCAAAAAATGGCGCTTCGTTAGGAGGGAGATTTAATCAACCTGCAAGAGTGAGGCAGAAGGGAAAAGTGAAAAGGGGTTGACCGATCCCGGTTCTCACTGTGTTGGCCAGTAAAGAGCATTTCGAAAGGAGGAAGTTTGAATTATTCAACGCTGATAGGAATCTTCGGAAATCTCACAATTACGCTGT
>CAZKIZ010000176.1:3022-6877 GCA_964552935.1 uncultured Rhodohalobacter sp.
AGTTTGAATTATTCAACGCTGATAGGAATCTTCGGAAATCTCACAATTACGCTGTCTGGTTTCGATTGACATTCTCTATTCTACTAGGCCCTCTCTACGATTCAACATTGCGCGCAAGCGCAATACATAACAGTTGCACAACCACAAGACTCTACCAAGAGCCCTCTACGTTCACACATTGGCAGGTCTTGGATTTTCACTTTTCACTTTTCCAAATTGTCTGTTAAATGTGAATTAGACTCTTCATGACGCTGTCAGATCCGGTAGGTGCTCACAGGTCATTTCTTTTCACTTTTCACCTTTCACTTTTCCCTCCTCAGAACCATTACGCCTTAACCTGATATTCCTTATATTGTGTAATCGCTTCCAATCGAATAATTAATGAATCAAAAGCTCATGTCTGACGCAGCAACCAAAGACAAACCGACCACGAAAGCCGAAACTAACGGACAGGCTTCGCAGCAGAAATATCAGCCCACCCACAGCGTACGGTTTGTGACGGCCGCCAGCCTTTTTGACGGGCACGATGCTAGCATCAACATCATGCGGCGCATTTTGCAGTCAACCGGGGCAGAGGTGATTCACCTTGGGCACAACCGTTCGGTTAACGAAATTGTGCGCTGCGCCATCCAGGAGGATGCCCAGGGAATTGCGATCAGCTCCTACCAGGGCGGACACGTGGAGTACTTCAAGTACATGGTAGATCTGCTGAAGGAATACGGAGGCGAGCATATTAAGATTTTTGGCGGCGGCGGCGGTGTGATTGTGCCGCGTGAGATTGAGGAGCTTCATGACTATGGCGTGAAACGGATCTTTTCCGTGGAGGACGGCAGCAAGATGGGGCTCCAGGGGATGATCAACTTTATGATGGAGGAGTGCGATTTTGATACCAATACGATCCGCAAAGCCGATCCTTCGAAGATATCAGTGAAAAACCACGTGGAAATCGCACGGTCGATATCGGCGCTGGAAAATGGCAATAAGGATGTTCTGACGTTTGATGATGAGATCCTGAAGTCGGGCGGTAAAACGGTGCTTGACGGCACAAAGATGGACTCCATTCCGCTGGTGGGTATTACCGGAACAGGCGGGGCGGGAAAGAGCTCACTGACCGATGAACTGATCCGCCGATTTCTCACCGAGTTTGAAGATCTGACGATTGGTGTGATCTCCATCGATCCGTCGAAAGTGCGGACCGGTGGCGCGCTGCTGGGTGATCGTATCCGAATGAACAGCATCGATACCGAGCGGGTATTTATGCGAAGTATGGCAACCCGGGCATCCAATAAGTCGATTAGCGAGGCGATTAAAGGAGCGATAGCGGTCTACAAAGCGGCCGGGTTTGATTTGATTCTTGTGGAGACGAGCGGGATTGGTCAGAGCGGAACCGAAATTACCGAAATTACCGATATCCCCGTTTACGTGATGACTCACGAATACGGCGCGGCCACGCAGCTCGAGAAGATCAACATGCTGGACCTGGCCGAGATTGTGGTGCTGAATAAATTTGAAAAGAAGGGATCGCTCGACGCCCTTCGCGATATCCGCAAGCAGATGCAGCGCAACCGTGGCGATTGGCATGTCGACCCGAAAAAGATGCCGGCATATCCGACTATCGCCGCACAGTTTAACGACGAAGGCGTTCACCGGCTCTTCAAAGCGCTGGTCGATAAGATTAACGATCACTACTCAACGGGTTGGGAGACGAATCTCTTTCAGAACGCGGAGCCGGCTGAAGATCTGCACACGCAGGCGATTATTCCCGGCAGGCGTCAGCGTTATCTATCTGAGATCTCTGAAACGATAGAAGGCTACCACGATTGGGCCGAACAACAGGTGGAGGTCGCCTCGAAGCTCGACCAGGTGGAAGGGACGCTGCAGCAGCTCGAAAACTGGAACCCGGATGAGAAACCGGTCATTGGCGAGAAGCTTTCCGAGATGAAGGAGCACTGGATTGAGCGGTTGGATCCGCTGCCAAAAGGAATTTTAGACGGTTGGGACGAGCTGTATGAACGATACCAGCAGGATCAGTTTGAGGTGAAAATCCGCGACAGAGTATTCAAAAACGATCTGTACCGCGAATCGCTCAGCGGCACAAAAGTACCGCGCATTTCGCTGCCCAAAACCAAAAACAGCGGCGACAAACTGCGGTTTGCCCTGAAAGAGAATCTGCCCGGCTACTTTCCATTCACAGCAGGCGTATTCCCGTTTAAACGCGAAGGGGAGGACCCCACCCGGATGTTTGCGGGAGAGGGCACGCCCGAACGGACCAACAAACGGTTTCACTACGTAAGCGAAGGACTTCCCGCCGCGCGCCTCTCCACGGCGTTTGATTCGGTGACGCTCTACGGTGAGGATCCCGATATACGTCCGGATATCTACGGAAAAATTGGGAACTCGGGTGTGAGCATCTGTACGCTCGACGACATGAAAAAACTCTACTCCGGATTCGAACTCACCTCGCCGACAACGTCCGTCTCGATGACGATCAACGGCCCGGCGCCGATGATCCTCGCGATGTTTATGAATACGGCGATCGACCAGGAGGTGGAGCGCTACCTAAAGGAGAACGGAAAGTGGGATGAAGCGAAGAAGAAAATTAAAGACATTTTTGAGCAGAAGAACTTGCCTCAGCCGGAGTACGGCCTCGATCTTCCCGCCACGAACAACGGCTTTGGCCTGAGCACTCTGGGAATCAGCGGCGATCAGCTTGTGGACAAGGAGACGTACGAAAAGATTAAATCGGACGCCATTAAAGTGGTGCGGGGAACCGTTCAGGCCGATATCCTGAAAGAGGATCAGGCGCAGAACACCTGCATCTTCTCCACTGAATTTGCCCTGAAGATGATGGGTGACGTGCAGAGCTACTTTACAGAGCACGGCGTACGAAACTACTACTCCGTGTCGATCTCCGGATACCACATTGCCGAGGCGGGCGCCAATCCTGTTACGCAGGCGGCTTTCACGCTGGCAAACGGCTTTACCTACGTGGAGTACTACCTCTCGCGCGGACTCGATATCGACGATTTTGCCCATAATCTTTCATTTTTCTTCAGCAACGGCCTCGATCCCGAATACGCAGTGATCGGCCGGGTAGCGCGACGCATCTGGGCGATTGCTATGAAGCACAAATATAGCGCCAATGAGCGGTCACAGAAACTGAAATATCACATTCAGACCAGCGGGCGATCGCTGCATGCACAGGAGATCCAGTTTAACGACATTCGCACCACGCTTCAGGCGCTGATGGCTGTTTACGATAATTGCAACTCCCTGCACACCAACGCCTACGACGAGGCGATTACCACACCGACCGAAGAGTCGGTCCGCCGTGCCTTGGCGATCCAGATGATCATCAACAAGGAGATGGGGATGACCAAAAACGAGAATCCGCTGCAGGGCTCGTTCATCATCGAAGATCTGACCGACCTTGTAGAAGAAGCGATCCTGGCCGAGTTCGACCGCATTACCGATCGCGGCGGCGTTTTGGGCGCGATGGAGAGCATGTATCAGCGCGGCAAGATCCAGGAGGAGAGCCTGTTCTACGAATCCAAAAAACACAGCGTCGAGCTGCCGATCATCGGTGTGAACACCTTTCTCAATGACAAAAAATCAGAAGAGGACGACAAAGAGATTGAGTTAATTCGCTCCACCGAAGAGGAAAAAAAACAGCAGATCGACAACCTGGAGCGATTCCAGAAAATAAACGCCGACAAATCTGATGAAGCCCTCAAACGCCTCAAAAAAATAGCCCGCGAGGACGGCAACCTATTCGAAGAGCTGATGGAGACGGTAAAAGTGGCCTCGCTGGGTCAGATTTCCCGTGCGTTGTATGAGGTAGGTGGTCAGTATCGG
>CAZKIZ010000177.1:0-6866 GCA_964552935.1 uncultured Rhodohalobacter sp.
CTGCGCACTGCCTTCAACCCGTAAATCGCATTGTACTCCTGGGCAAAATCTTAGTCTGTCACCCTTTAGGTGGTGTTGCCCCGCTCTACTTCGTCAAGACTTCGAAGAGCATGCTTTTGGGCAAAATTAGTTGCTACTAGTGACGAACAGTATAGAAATTTATTAACAGAATTGTCATGCCGGACTTTGATTCAGTATTTCCAGCTTATATCAGGTGGGGAAATTAGTAATGCTAAATGTGTGTCCCAATTGAGGAAAAGATTATTAAAATCATGCAAAAGCCGGTTATGTAATGATGAGCTGTCCCGGCTTATTATGTGATGATTAACTTGAACAGGACGCCCGGCACTTCTGTGCACAAAGGCGCCTTGGTTTAGCTTGCGGTCTTCTCTTTACTGCTGTTGCTGCTGGAGTGAGAATTGAACATAAATCCGCGTTTTCGGATGGTTTCGATATACTCATAATCAGAATGCTCACGTATTTTCTTACGTAAATAGCTGATATAAACGTTGATGTAGTTTGTCTGTGTATCGAAGTGGATATCCCACACATTTTGGGCAAGCTCTTCCTGCGATATAACCTTATCGCGGTTTTTCATGAAATATACGAGTAGATTGAACTCGTTATTTGTGAGCGGCACATTTATCCCCTGAATCTTCATCTCCCGGTTTATGAGGTCTACTTTCACGTCTCCGCACGAAAGCTCTTTTTCGAGCTCTTTGGAGCTTCTGCGCGCAATTGCATCAATACGTGCCATCAGCTCTTCGCTGTTAAACGGCTTTGTCAGATAATCGTCGGCACCAACATTCAGTACCTTGATTTTTACATCCGTCTCGTGCTCGGCGGAGAGCACCAATACGGGAGTGACGATACCCTGTTCGCGAATTTTGGCGCAAACATCAAAACCGTTTCCGTCGGGCAGCCTCAGGTCAAGGACAATCATATCAAACTCATCTGAGAACGCAAGCCTTTCACCCTCCTCAGCCGTTTCAGCAATGGATACCGTGTTACCTTTATGTTCTAGAATTGCCTTTACCAGCGTGCGTACCGTCGGATCGTCTTCTACGACGAGAATACTCATTGGTTTTTTATCTTCTGTAGATGCAGCCATAAGAATTAATCAGATGATGGACTTATTAAACTTTGCTAATGTAAAAAAAATTTAACCAAATTGTTACAATTGGCTGGAAGTATAGCCTTTGTTACTCAGCCATTCCAATATTATTTCAATGCCAGATGGTGAAAATGTATGTGATTCTTCAATTTCCGCGAACCTGGCATCTATCCCCTTCTCCCTCAAAATCCTCATTTCGTTCTTCTGAGGTCCGGGTTCTACCTTCTTATCGTCAATTCCGTGTAAAGCTAAAATGTTTTGGTGAGAAATTTTCTCGTAATCTCCAATTAGAAGTTCAGATTTGAATCTCGCCCCATACATTATCAGCTCATTTACCTGCTCAGGAGTATGAATAGCGTGATATCCGGCAAGATATCCCCCCATCGAAAAACCGATGATACAGGTTCGGTTTATATCTACTATTTTTTTTACTCGCGAGATAATATCCCTTATAAATCTCGATGCATTGTCCAGTGAGCTTCTGAACTGGCTTTGATCCCCGTCGTAAAGATACCAGGCCCGCCCCCACTCATTTACTTTTTTCTTTCCTGATCGTTCATAAATGGGATAGGGTGCCTGTATATACAGATGATACCCATGTACGGATAGCAGCTGCCGGGTATCCAGCTGAAACTCAGTGATGTTTTGGGCAAATCCGTGAAGATACACCAGCAACGGTTTTTGGATTCCTTTCTCTCCCGTCTCAAACAGCTTATAGGGTACTTGTAATTTAAAATCTGTCTTACCGGATAAGAGCAGCTCTGCTTTAGTATTATTTGCCATATACGAGTTCAGTTTTTTTGTAGCTCACTTCTTCAAGGTACAGCCCATGAGGCGGAGCAGAATGCGCTTTTTGATCTGCATCAATACCCATGAGAAGGTCTGAAAGCCTGGATCTATCTGTTTTACCTGCTGCAGCCTTCACCATACTCCCCACCAGCCGGCGAACCATGTGCCGAAGAAACCGATTGCCTTCAATTAAATAGATCAGTAATCCATCCTTCTCTATCCATTCACTTTTTGAAATTATGCATATGGTTGTAAGGTGTGAATCATCCGGCGGAATACAAAAGTTTTTAAAATCGTGTTTGCCAACGAAACGTGATGAGAGCTCGGCAAGAACGTCCACTTCCGGTCTATAACCGCTATACCAGGCCCGGTCTCTCATAAGCGGAGATTTACGAGAGATATGCTGATAGGTGTAGCGTCTGGAGAGTGCGTGGAAGCGTGAATGAAAATCTGGAACTGTTTTTTCAGCACCAACCAGTGCTACATCCGGTGGCAACAATCCCTTCATTGCATGCAGCAGTCTGTCCCTTGAAGCAGATTCCGGCAGATCCGCGTGACCAACCTGCGCCCTGGCATGCACTCCGGCATCGGTCCTGCCCTGTCCCACAACATCTATATCGGTTTGAAACAGTGTACCAAACGCCTTCTCTATTTCGCCTTCAGCCGTTCTCTGGTCGGGTTGAACCTGCCATCCGCTGAAATCTCTGCCATCATATTCAAAGGTGAGCTTCCAGCGATTCATCTTAAAATCTGAACGTCAGGTTTGCAACAACACCGCTGCTACCCGTTCCGGAAGTCTGAACAGGTGCAAATACAAGATCGGGGCCCGATGACATATCCCTGGCTCGCCTGTAGGCGCTTATGGCGCTCACAACCCTGTTTACTACCAGGAGAGCACCTATTGCGGGCAGCTGGTTTCTTGCGTTATCGCTGCTCTCTCTCAATTCCCTGTACTGACGGCGATCTTCCGTGCTGCTCCACTGCCATCTGTTTTCGGGTGTGTCGGGCAATACCTGGTTCCAGTTCCGGCTGCGAAGCTGAAAATCGTTGTATTCACTTAGACTATTGTACTGACTGATAGCGAGTTGGAATGATCGGGAGCGGTTCTCAATAGATACTCCGGATTTCAGGTTAGCAAATGTTTGATATTGATCCTCAAGATTTCCGGCTCTTATATTCAGCCCGAAGTAGGATCCTATCAATACGATATCGGCACCTAAATGAACCTGCCCTCTCGTCCAGTTTTCAGAGTCGTTATAGTAGTGCCCCCATCCCGGCACTGCAAGGGACCTCAAAAAAGAGACGCGCGGATCCGGCTCACTTTGAGCTTGAACCGGGCCCCACATAAGCAAGGTTGCTAACAGAGGCAGAAAAATGAGCAGAGAATATCTTTTCGTTTTAGTCAAACTCGATATAAGTGGTTGTTGATCTGTGAGAATCTAGCATCGTGACCGTTTAACTGGTTTCTGACTATCTGAATCACTCGGAAAAAAGTACGGCTCGTAAGCATTTAAATTCAAAAAAACAGTATGCAATGTGCAGATGCGGCGGTTCAGAAATATAAAACGAACTAATCAACCTATTGCAGAAGATGTTACGATTTTAAATACTCATTTTCATCTTCTTCATCTTCATGCATATCCTGGGCTTTTTTCTCCCGTGACCAGTGTCTGAGAATTGATATGGTAAAACCTCCCATCAGCAGAAACGTACCGAGCCATACAACCGACACAAACGGCTTGATCTCTGCAACAACCAGGATCCAGTCCTCTTCAAAATCTTCTGTTGCTCCTGTAATTGTAAGTTCAATGGACTCACTTTCCGGCATCAGCCTGGAAAACTGGATATCCATCTCCCACGGATCAATCGACAAACCGGGTGAATATGTAAAGCTTCTCCCCTCTTCGCTATACACCGCAAACAGAGGCTCTACTTCGTAAGCTCTGCCGGATGAGAGGTGTTCTACGCGAATAAGTGAACGGATTCCAACCTGGGTATTTTCAGGCAGATGCTCTTCGGATGCAGGCCTGAAATCTACAAAAGTGAGCGAGAAATCTCCGGCTTCAATGGTTTCACCTCGGGCAAGCTCAACTTTCTGAACCTCATCGGTCTGACCGTCTTCACTTCCCCCAACTGGCATCATCTGATTTTGACGCTCAACACGCTTGTTTTCACGGTCCACATACCGGCTGCCGGCAACATAGAAATAGATATCGCTGAAAAGTCCGGTTCGTACATGAGGATCTACAGACCACTCAATATTGTCACGGGTAGAGGTGGTTAACATTGGGTAAACTTCAGGATCCATATAAAAGGTGCTGCCGCCATCTACCGGCTCAAACTTTACTCTGTAGGTCTGCTGACCCGGGCGCGGTGAGTCAGAAACTTCATACCCTTCGTAGGTAACCATCCAGCGATCATTTATCAGCTTTGGTCTGTCTATTTCAAGTTCAAACATCTCTACCGGCTGTGTTACGGGGAATCCCTCCTCATCAAATACATCACCCTGCGCTATCCTGGCGTTGTAATCAGCCGCGCGCTGATCCAGCAGGGGTTCTGTATAAACCGATGAAGCGATAACTCCGAGCAATAGCACCCCAAACCCAATATGGTTCAGTGCACCGCCAATAAGTTTCGGTTTTCGTTTCAACAGATCGAACAAAACCGCACCGTTGCCAAACACCGCAAACCACGCTGCAAAAATAAATATCATATAGTATATGTTCCGAACATCACCAAGCACAATTGATAAGACAGAGGCGATGGATGTAAGCAAGAGTGGTACAATCATCACACCGGCCAGCGATTCCCACGTATATTTTTTCCAGAACAGGTGCTGACCGATGACTGTTAATAATGCCATGATGATGGCTATAGGCATACTCCAGTCGTTATAGAATGAGATCTCCGGAGGTGTGGGGTTATCCACAAAAAAGCGCCCGATTACAGGTGAACTGGTTCCGAATATAATGACAAGGCCAAGAATAAGCAGGAGCATGGAGCCGGTAAACGTCATGAACTCGCGGCTCAGAATAGTGGACTCCTTTTCCGGGCTTGGAATATCTTTGTAGCGGTAGAGATAAAAACCTATCCCCATTGCGGTCATCACTACAATGAAGAGCAGAAGCTGACCATAAAGACCCAGGTCCACAAAACTGTGTACCGACTGTTCGCCAAGCACGCCCGATCGCGTTAAAAAGGTTTGATAGACAATGCCGATGTAAGCGAGTATAGCAAGAAAAATGGCCGCTTTGTGCGCGCGTGAGCTTTTCCGCTGAATAATCATTGCGTGAATCCCGGCCGTACCTATTAGCCATGGTACAAGGGATGCGTTCTCAACGGGATCCCACGCCCAGTAACCGCCGAACGACAGTGTTTCGTACGCCCAGTACCCGCCAAGGAAGATAGCCGTAAGCAGACTCAGGTTTGCTGCCAGCGTCCAGGGCAGCGCGGGTTTTATCCAGTCGTGATAGGTTTTTGTCCAGAGAGAGGCAATTGCAAACGCAAACGGAACCGTCATCATCGCGAACCCGACAAATATGATGGGCGGATGAATCATCATCCAGGGGCTTTTCAGCAAGTCGTTCAGTCCGGAGCCATCAGCAGGCACAAAGTCGGGATTGGCCTGGATAAATGGCGCATTGGGCATCTCCATAGCGATTGTTCTGAACGGAGACGCTCCAATACTTATCCCGAAAATATTCCATCCGGCCACCATAGAGAGTAGAAAAACCTGTGTGAGAGCCATCACGGCCATAACCGGTGCTTTGTAGGGCGGGCGGGTCCATCGGATTAAACCAAGTCCTACCGCAAAAGAACAGAGTATCCAAAGCATGAAACTTCCCTCCTGTCCGCCGTAGAAGGCTGAGAAGAGATATTGAGTTTCAAGATCCAGGCTGGTGTAGTTCCAGACATAATAGTACTGAAACTGGTGAGTCATAATCAGGTAAACCAAAATACCTGATGATACAAGCAATGTGGCCCCTTTTAGCCCCCATAGCCAATCTGAAATGCGCTCAATTTTTTTATCGTCTTTGTAAGCCGCAACCGAGTAGGCTGCCATCGCAGCGATCGATGCAATAAATGATGCTGCGAGAAAAATATACCCAATGGTACCTGCCATAACTTCCAACCTTATTCAGCGCGTGTAAATTCTATTTCACTGGCGTCATTATACTTCGACGGGCATTTCATCAGCATGTCATTTGCATGAAAAGTGCCATTGCGCATTTCGCCAATAACCACAAGCTGTGTTGCCTGTTCGAAATTATTGGGCTTTGGACGAGGATAAACAACACGGCGAACATTACCGTCCTCATCTTTCATATGAAAAGTAAAACGCATCGATTCGCGGGAAAACCCCCAGTCTTGCGAATCATCCCACGTTCCAACAACATGCGATGAGGCTCTGTTCTCGGCCTGTTCAAAATTCACATAACTGTCGATACTGTTGCCAAAGTTATACATCAACAGGGATGTAAACAGTACAATAGAGCCAATTCCCAGGTAAAGTTTTATATTCATTATTCTGTATCTTCTTCTAACGTTTTTTCAAGTTTGGATACTTTTTTGTCTACCCTTATGATGAAAAACAGAAGGACAAACCAGATGATTAAGCTCACGCCAAGAACCACAAATATCAGGTCGTTTGAACTCATAAACTGCACAAACATCGACGTTTGCTCGCCGGTTTCAACCCCCTCCCAGCGATCAGAGTAGCTCGACGTGAGTGTATCAACGGATGATTCCTGTAAATCTTTTGCCCATTCAATATTCATGCGGATAAACTGCTTTGTTTAACTTTTTTATACCTGTTTAGTATATCCATAATCCATATTGAGAGCCCTATAAACCCAATAACTGCCGGGTAAAAAATAAGCCGGAGTTCGGGAGCCGTCATATCACTGAAAGCCGGGTTTCCGTCCGCTCCCGGATGAAGACTGGGAAGCTGGCGCGGTATAAT
>CAZKIZ010000178.1:0-6856 GCA_964552935.1 uncultured Rhodohalobacter sp.
CGATTGTGACCTGGAAAGCGCTGTGAAATTGGCCAATCAGTACGTGAAGGGCGCGATTGAGGACGGGGCAGCCTACATAACCGGATCAGGGCATGGGCCGTTAAATCACTTTTTTAATGTGTGGAATCGGTGATTTTTTGAAACAGCTCATAGCCCCTGACCCACCTCTGGCACGTCGCAGGCAACAGACATTTGAAATCTCACGAAGTGAGTATTTCAAAGTCAGGGCTGGGTCCCTTAAGGCCCAGGAACCATGTTAACAGCACAGTATTGATTGCCCTAAAGATTCGTCAGACGAAAAAACAATCGTCTGACGAGGAGTACATTTTTAATCAAACCATAACCTAATTTTAAACCAAACATGTCATTTACCAATTCGCTTTGGGAAGAAATCACACCGATCTACAAAAAAATTCTGAACCTGCCTTTTAATAAAGAACTTACGGAGGGTACGCTTTCAGAGGGCAAATTCGCTTTCTACATGAAACAGGACGCGCTCTACCTGGCTGATTTTTCAAAGGCATTGGCGATTGCCGGTGCGAAAAGTCAAAATGCGGAGGAGCTGAAAGATTTCCTCGATTTTGCCACCGGCGCCGTGGTGGTTGAACGGGCACTCCACGAAAGTTTTTTGCAGAAATTTGACACCCACATCGATGTAGGTAAATCACCCGCCTGTTTTTCCTATACGCACTTTCTTCTCTCAACCGCATCTATTGAAGATTATCCGGTGGCGGTAGCTGCGCTGCTTCCCTGCTTCTGGATCTACCGCGAGGTGGGGCTGCATATTCATGAGCGATCTGCCGAAAACAATCCCTACCGGGAGTGGATCGACACTTATGCGGGCGAGGATTTCTCCGAAAGCGTTGATCGCGCAATTGAGATTACGGAACGGGCTGCCAAAACCAGCTCAGAGCCCGTTCGCCGGCGGATGATGCATGCGTTTATAGATTCCACAAAAATGGAGTGGATGTTCTGGGATTCGGCGTACAGGGTGGAGCAGTGGCCGGTTTAAGGCAAGAGCCGAGGCTCAAGAAACAGGTTTCAGTGGTGAATAATGCAGGCTAAATGTTCATCGTTCTGCCGATTACATTATTTCTGATTGCCGGTTTCGGGTGAGGAGCTCATCCCAAGCTGCTCTTTAACCCGTTTGATTCCCTCACTGGCCTTCAGCTTCCAGTCTTCGGTAAGGTATCGGCGAACCATCAGCACGGAACATGGGGCGCTGTCGGCCACAATATCGGTGATGGTTCCGAACAGAACATTTCGGATTCCCCACTCGTGGGAGGCGCCGATTATTACAAGTTCTGGTTTATGCTCTTCTAATGAGTCATTAATTCCACCGGTCACATCTTCAGATTCCCGGATTTCAATGGTCAGGTTTTCAAAACTGCCGATCAGCGGATAGATGAACTTCTCCAGCTCTTCTCTTTCTGTATCCTGGTTTGTTCCCGGTTTCACCAGCCTCACTACTTTCAGTTCAGCATCTACTGCGCGAGCAATTCGTACGCCGATTTCGAGGCCGAGCTGCGCATGATATCCGCCACCCCACGGAATCATAATCGTATTAATTTTATCAAGGCCGCGATTCTTTAGAATTCCGACATCCGCCTTTATGTTTTGAATAATTTTCTGAACCGGGGAGTTGTAGATCCGTCCGATACTAAAACCGCCCTGCCAGCCCATCAGGATCATGTCTCCCTCGCGTTTTTCGGTCTCATCGATCAGGCCGTTAAAGATATTGTAGGCGGCTTCGGAGACGGCATCAAATGTTGTTTTGGACAAAACATCTGTCTTGTCAGAAGCTGCTTCATCATCAGAAATTTTATATTTTTCGCTAATCTTTTTAATACTCTCTTTGACAGTTGTTGTCTCATCAAGCTTGCTCTGAATGGTAGAGAGTGGTGTCTGATAGGGAGCCTTCACAATACTGAGTCCCGTAACTTTTCCGCCTTCACTTTCACCAGCAGCAATGAGTTGTCCCAGTGTCAGCAGGTCTCCCTCTGTTTCGGGATTCGCCAGGGCAGCTACCACATGACGCGGCCTCCTGGTATTCAATTCCCGAACGCCGGGGGTCCACTCTTCGGCTTTTTCTTCAACATAGATTTCGGCAGGAAGTCCGAATATTTTCATACCGTGTACTTCCCATCGCTCCTTGAAATCGGGGATAGCATGCTTGATTTTTACCCTTCCTCGCCCCCAGACCATGTACCATGCCAGGCTTCCGATAATCAACACCGTAACGGCAATCTGGGCAAATGTACCGGAGTAGATGATAATCATGATACACCCGATGGATGCAATGAGCTGAAGCCAGGGGGTGCCGGGTGCCCGGTACGTAGGTTTGTACCAGCTTGGGTTAGAAGCCCTGAGTACCACACAACCAATATTCAGAGCGGCATAGCTGTATAGCTGCAAAACGCTGGCTACCTTGGCAAGATCTTCAAGGCTGTCGAGAAGCAAAAAGGTGAGCGCAAGAACACCGGTCAATATAATAGCCCTGTAGGGAGTCAGGAGTTTTTCGTGAATTTTACTCAGCCAGTTGGGTACCATACGATCGCGCGCCATCGCAAGGTTTATCCGCGACGAGGCCAGGATACTGGCGTTGGCGGAGGAGATGGTTGCCAGAAGGCCGGCAAGCACAATTAAAACCACGCCCGGATTTCCAAGCATCCGTCTGGCAGCAGCAGTCAACGGATCTCGCACCGCCCCGATGGTGTCCTGGGTAAACATTCCGCCGATCACAAGCAGAATCACAACGTATAAAACGGTGACCAGGGCTACAGAACCGATGAGGGCGCGCGGTAAATTTTTAGAGGGATCTTTGATCTCCTCGGCTACAGCGGCAATTTTTACAAAACCCAGGAATGAGACAAACACAAGAGCAGTCGTGCCAAAAATCGGTTCGGTTCCAAAAGGAAAGAAGGGGCTGAAGTTTTCGGTGTCGATATTAAAAACACCCAGGAAACTGAAACCGCCCAAAATTACGAACAGCGTCAGAACTATTACAACCTGCGTGCGGCCCGATTCCTTAGCTCCAACAATATTCAGAATGGTTAACAGAATGCCGCCGATAAATGCGCCCCAGAATGCCGTAAGAGGTAAAAACTGTGAGAGATACTCACCCATTCCATAAAGATAGAAAGCGATGGCAAAGGTGAGGCTGAGCCAGATTCCGATTCCCGAAATAGCTCCGAAGACAGGGCCCAGAGAACGCGATACAAAAAAGTAATCCCCGCCGGAGGTTGGCATCCCCGTTGCAAGTTCCGCCGCACTTGATGCGGTAATCATGCAGACAATTCCGGATAAGATATACGCAAAAATTGCGGCCGGACCCGACATCTCAAGAGCCACGCCCGCAAGCAGAAAAATACCGGCTCCAATCATTGTGCCGGCTCCGATCGTTAACGCATCCCAAAAACCCAATTCCCTGCGTAAATCACTCATGAGGTAAATCTAAATGAAGAATTTATAAGCCACCAAAATACTAAAAATAGTTCATAACCCAACTTGAGACTGAAAACCTCTATATTGAGGCAAAACATTGAAAAATGCCCCCGCCATATGGATCTCCGACAAATTGAAATCGTTATGCCCGCTGACGGACATGAGGAGTGTAAAAAGCTCCTGTCTGATGATTCGGTGCTGCACTACTGGCAGGAGAACTCGGAGGATTCCGGCTACATGCTGAAGGTTCTGGTTGGGGCAACAAATACAGAACAGTTTCTGGACAGAGCCGAGAAACTTTTTGAAGAGCGCGAAAAAGATTACCGTCTGGTGATTACGGCAGTAGAGGCAACCCTTCCGCGGATTAAGGAGCCTGAAAAAGATGAAGAAGAGGAGAAAGCCTCCGCCGATGATCCGCAGAGCCCGTGGGATGAACCTCTTCAGCGGGGAGTTCGGGTCAGCCGTGAAGAGCTTTATACCGATATAAAAAATGCCGTAAAGCTGACACGAATTTATATGGCGCTTGTGGTTTTGTCTACGATCGTTGCAGCCCTCGGCATACTTCGCGACAACACCGCAGTTGTCGTTGGCGCCATGGTGATCGCCCCGCTGTTAGGGCCCAATGTTGGCCTGTCGCTCTCCTCCGCCCTGGCTGACATCGAACTGGGGCTTGAATCAATAAAATCGAATGTGGTTGGGCTTTTGGCGGCGCTCTTAATCTCCATAGGATTTGGGATGTTCATGACGGTAGACACCGAGCTCTACCATATTTCCAGCCGCACAGAACTTCACCTGTCCGATATAGCTCTGGCCCTGGCCTCGGGTGCAGCCGGTGTGCTGGCCTACACGGCCGGTATGTCTACCGCGGTAATTGGGGTGATGGTGGCTGTTGCACTGCTTCCGCCATTGGTTGTGGCAGGTCTTCTGCTGGGAGATATGCAGCTGGGCCTGGCTTATTACGCGTTCATTTTAACTCTTACAAACGTCATCTGCGTTAACCTTGCCGGAGTGGCCACTTTTATTATCCAGGGCGTGCGGCCCCGGACCTGGTATGAAACAAAACGAGCTCAAAAAGTAAACCGCATAGCCCTTTCTATATGGATATCGCTGGTACTTGTTTTGGCAGTTGTGATCTACTTTTTGTAAGAACAGAAGCTGCACTCTAGCGATTGAATGCTATACCTTTACAGGTTCAGAATAAATTATTTATACCATGACTGAAAAAGAGAAAGAAGAACTAAAAACACTCATCGACGAAAAGATTGAATCAATCAAAGAGGAGATTATTGAGTTGACCGAGCTGACCAAACCGGTTTCGCTGGATGCCTCTATCGGGCGCCTTTCTCGGATGGATGCGATCAACAATAAAGCGATTAACGAAAAGCAGCTTCGCGAGAAAAAAAGCACCCTTCAGAAGCTGGAGCGGGCGCAGGAGCGGTATAAAGAAGACAAACTTGGCATGTGCCTGAAGTGCGGCGAGGAGATTCCGTTTGGGCGCCTGAAAATTATGCCCTACACCACACGCTGCGTGAAATGTTCCGGGCGGTAACCCTCGTCTGACGAGTAGAAGTAGCCAGAAATCAGAAAAACATAGCGTGTCTGTTGCTGACTATTTATGTGTCACTACTTATAAGCATATTGGGCGAAAGCATTTGGTGGCAATTTCGAGACATACCATGTTTAACTCTCAATCCATTAAAGATATGGGGAATTTACCGCGGAGACGCTGAGTCGTGGGGTGAATTGTAGGGTGGTGTTGCCCTGGAAAAACATGGTATGTCTATTGCCGGTGTAAGGCTAAGTTGCATTTCTAAACTTTTGTAGTGCAACTTAGTTTCTTGCCATTTCGAGACATACCATGTTTAACCCTTGCTCCACCCAAAAACTGGTGATTTTACCGCAGGGTCGCTGAGACGCGGGGAGGAATGCAGGGAGGTGTTACTCTGGAAAAACACGGTATATCTCTTACTTGTAAACAGTCAAGTAGCCTTTCTGAATTGTTGTAGTGTACCGTATTTTCTTTCATTTACAATACATACCATGTTTTGAAACTCTTCGACCAAATCGTAACCTATGCAGGTCGGCGACCTGCAGTATGTAGGAATACAATTAAATGATCTACCTGGGCTTTGCTTTACTGACGGCACTGTTTGAATCGCTGAAGGATTTATCGGGCAAATTTGGGTTGAGGCAGCTGGATGAGTTCTTTATCTCCTGGTCGATGATGGCGTTTGCACTGCCTGTTCTGCTGCCGCTGCTGTTTTATATCGATATACCGGATCTGAATCGTTCATTCTACCAGGCTCTTTTAATTGGCGGTGTCCTTAATGGCATCAGCCTGATTCTCTATATGAGGGCGATCAAGCTATCCCCGCTCTCAATTACAATTCCGATGATCACTTTCACTCCGTTGTTTCTGCTGGCAACCTCGCCTGTTATGCTGGGTGAATTTCCATCAGCCATCGGGATTTTAGGGGTTCTGCTGATCGTGTTCGGGTCTTACATGCTCAATATTAAGCGTAGGGGAAAAGGTTTTATGGAGCCGTTCAGAGCTCTTTTGGAAGAACCCGGACCGCGCCTGATGCTGCTTGTTGCATTTATCTGGAGCATCACATCCAATATTGACAAGATCGGTGTGCAAAATTCATCCCCGGTTTTCTGGTCTGTTGCCATGACCTGCTTTTTGGCGGTGGCCCTGTTTCCACTCATGCTGATCTATTCAAAACCAACAACGAAGTCAATCACAGGTCAGATGAAATACCTGGTCGCTCTCGGCCTATTCAACGCGCTCACGTTTATCACCCAGATGATTGCAATCAATGTGATTCTGGTCGCATATGTCATCTCTATTAAACGGGGAAGCGCAGTCCTGAGCGTAGTATGGGGGCACATCTTTTTCGGGGAGAAGGGGCTGAGGGAACGGCTCACGGGAGTCATCATTATGGTGGCGGGCGTAATGCTGATTGCGATTTCGTAATAGTTGGAACAGCTAAGACGCCGAGCCGCGGGGAGAATTGTTGTGTGTTGTTGCTACATCAAAAACATGGTATGTCTGTTGCCTGTGAACAGTTGGGATTCCTTTCTGAAGTGTTGAGGTGCATCGTCGTTTCTTGCCGTTACGAGACATACCAAGTTTAACCCTCAATCCATTAAAGATATGGTGATTTTACCGCAGGGTCGCAGAGGCGCAGGGAGAAATGTTGGGAGGGGTTAATCCAAGAAGAAACATGGTATGTCTATTGATGGTGTTTAGTTAAGATGCCTTTATGAAATGTTGAGGTGCATTGTCGTTTCTTGCCATTTCGAGACATACCATGTTTAAATCTCAATCCACGAAACAGTTGGTGGTTTTACCGCGGGGCGCTGAGTCGCGGGGGGAAATGTAGTGCTGTGTTGATCCGGGAAGAAACAT
>CAZKIZ010000179.1:0-1098 GCA_964552935.1 uncultured Rhodohalobacter sp.
AGCGCAATCCCGGTGCAGTTAACCGGGATGAAGTCGAGACATCTCCCTTTCATTAGAACCATACCTAACAAAGCCCAAATGAACTCCTACCCGAAATAGGGAGATTTCACTACGCTCCGCTCCGTGGGGAAAAGATGAGCTCCACTCCTCCGCCAACTGGCGGATCCGGTCGAGATGACAGGTACGCTTTTTACAAGTAGGCCGGCGTTTAATTTTTTTTTGAAAAGTATAGCCTGCATTATCCACAGCCAAATTTCTTGGTGAATAATGCAGGATAGAGTGACACCGGCAGAAATATTTTTATTTTTCAATCATTGGCGAATGAAACCGAATGTTCCTCTATCTCCCAAACTCATACAACCCAATTCCCAGCGCAATAGCCGCATTCAGGCTTTCCACGGCTTGATGATTACCCGGAATGCGTACAGTTTGCCGATTTGGTGTAAACAGATGATCCGCAATTCCGTTTCCCTCATTTCCAATCAAAAGAATTGATTTTTCAGCCGGAGTAATATCCTCCAGGTTCACCGCTTCTTCCGAGCCATCCATCAAATAAACATGCCAGCCACTATTTTCAAAATCGTTCAGCAGCTGACCCTGATCCCCTTTCATGTACGGCAGCGTACCCGTAGCCCCAGCTGTGCTTCGGACAACTTTGGGATGAAAGGGATCGGCTGTGCCCTCTCCAAACAGAATTCCCGCAGCTCCAAACCAGGATGATGTACGAATGATCGTGCCCACGTTTCCGGGATCCTGAACGGCATCCAGTGCAACAAGCAGTCCCGGTTTTGACTGCAAATCCCCCGGGTCAGCCTGATCGGGAATTCTGCATACCGCCAGCACACCTTGCGGAGTCTCCGTGTCGGATATCGCCTGAAAATCATCGGCGGTTACGCTTACCGTCTCATAATCCCCCCGGATGAGATCAGATGCGGGATCATACCCCTCTTCAACAATCACAGATTCAACATCCAGATACCCTCCCTCTATAATCTGCTCCACACACCGCTCTCCTTCAGCGATAAAAAGGCCTTCTTTCTTTCGATACTTCGTCCTTTGAAGCTTTTTCCACAATTTCACCTGACTGTTCGATGCCGG
>CAZKIZ010000179.1:1198-6808 GCA_964552935.1 uncultured Rhodohalobacter sp.
TGGGATTGGGTTTCATCACTGCAGCCTCTATATTTCAGGAAACCGCAAACAACACACATGGAAAGTATGAAAGATTTTTTGAGAACGCTCGGTATCAAAGAGAATAATAGCGGAACATCAACGGGGCAGAAATATCTGTCTGATTCTTCCGCATCTGAAATCACCAGCCACACCCCCTCAGACGGCTCTGAGATTGCATCCGTTTCAGTTACAACCCGCGAGCAGTATGATGAAGTGGTGAAGAAGTCGGAAGAGGCGTTTAAAACCTGGCGAATGACTCCTGCCCCACAGCGCGGAGAAATCGTCAGGCAGATCGGAAACAAGCTTCGGGAGTACAAAGAACCTCTCGGCAAGCTGGTCTCTTTCGAGATGGGCAAAATCTACCAGGAGGGATTGGGTGAAGTTCAGGAGATGATCGACATCTGCGATTTTGCCGTGGGTCAGTCGCGAATGCTTTATGGATTTACCATGCACTCCGAACGCCCTCAGCATCGCATGTATGAGCAGTATCATCCGCTGGGTCCGGTTGGCGTGATCTCAGCATTTAACTTCCCGGTGGCCGTCTACAGCTGGAACGCCATGCTGGCGGCCGTATGTGGCGATACCGTAATCTGGAAAGGATCAGAAAAAACGCCTCTCTGCGGTGTAGCCGTTCAGAATATCGTTGCAGAAGTGCTGAAGGAAAACGATCTGCCCGAAGGAATTTTCAATCTCATTACCGGCGGGCGTGAAGTGGGTCAGTGGATGACTGAAGATGAACGAATTCCGCTGATCTCGGCAACCGGATCCATCCCGATGGGTAAAAAAGTAGCGCAAACCGTTGGAGCCCGGCTCGGTAAAACCATTCTCGAACTCGGCGGCAACAATGCCATTATCATCAGTAAAGATGCCGATCTCGAGATGACCATTCGCGCCGTGGTGTTTGGCGCCGTGGGAACGGCCGGTCAGCGCTGCACAAGCACCCGAAGACTCATTGTTCACGACACCGTGTATGATGAGCTTAAAGAACGCCTGACAGAAATCTACAAGAGCATAAATATTGGTGATCCGCTCGATCCCGACACATTGGTCGGCCCGCTGATCGACAAAGATGCCGTGAATATGATGCAGAACGCCCTGAAGCAGGTGAAAAAGGAAGGCGGTTCCATTGTCTGCGGCGGAGACGTGCTTGAAAACCTGGAAGGCCACTATGTGAAGCCGGCCATCTGTGAAGTTGAAAACCACTACGAAATTGTGCAGAACGAAACGTTTGCGCCTATCCTCTACCTGATTAAATACAGTGAGCTGGATGAGGCGATCAGCTATCACAACGGCGTGCGGCAGGGACTCAGTTCGTCCATGTTTACGCTGAATATGCGTGAGGCGGAGACGTTCCTGAGTCATCGCGGATCAGATTGCGGCATTGCCAATGTGAATATTGGTACCAGCGGTGCAGAGATTGGCGGCGCGTTTGGCGGTGAGAAGGAGACCGGCGGCGGGCGCGAATCTGGATCTGACTCCTGGAAAGCGTACATGCGCCGGCAGACCAACACCATCAACTGGGGCGATGAACTACCGCTTGCGCAGGGAATTGAGTTTGATGTGTAAATCTGGATCAAACCTATTCTACAAACTGACTCACTGCTGGGTGTTCATCATTTTTTTGATGATGATCCTGGCAGGCTGTCAATCAAAAGCAGAAACCGAATCTATTCCCCCCGAAACATTAACTTTAACCGTTAATCTTCAGGAACAGAAGCAAACGATCCATAACTTTGGCGCCTCTGACGCCTGGAGCACGCAGTTTGTGGGAAAAAACTGGCCGCTTGAAAAACGCGAACAGATTGCTGATCTGCTTTTCAGTTCTGAAATGGATTCTGCAGGCAATCCGGTGGGCATTGCTCTTTCGGCCTGGCGATTTAATATCGGTGCGGGAAGTGCGCGACAGGGTGAGGAGAGTGGCATTCGTGATCCCTGGCGGCGCGCCGAGAGCTTCCTCACTGCAGACAGCACCTACAACTGGGACAGTCAGCAGGGTCAGCAATGGTTCCTGGAAGCCGCACACCGGCGTGGAGTAGAAACGCTCATCGGGTTTGTAAACAGTCCGCCGGTGCTGCTCACCAAAAACGGAAAAGCCTTTGGGGATGGCAGTGCAAACGCAAATATCTCCCCGGATTACTATAATGATTTCGCTGATTATCTTGCCAGGATTAGTCACTATTTCAACGAAAACGGAACGCCGCTCTCCTACATAAGCCCGGTAAACGAACCGCAGTGGGACTGGGCGGAAGGAAACGGTCAGGAAGGCTCGCCATATCAAAATAAGGAGATCGCCGGAGTGGTGCTGGCCCTGGATGAAAAGATCCGGGAATACGGATTGGACACCCAAATAGAAATTCCAGAAACAGCCCAGATTGACTTTCTGTATGATGGGGACCTGCCGGGCAGGAGCGGTCAGACAGACTTCTTTTTTGGAGATGAGAGTCCGGTGGGTGATTTGTCTTCCATCGAAAAGAAAATGGCTGCCCATAGCTACTTCACCACCTATCCTGTGGATGAAATGATTGAAAAGCGTAGTCGGCTTTGGGATGATATTCAGCAAACCGATCCCGACCTTGAGTACTGGATGACGGAATTTTGTGTCCTGGGGGATGTCGGCGAGGGGCTTGAAGGAAACGGCAGGGATCTTGGAATAGATCCGGCCCTGTATGTTGCCCGGGTGCTGCACTATGACCTTACTGTTGCCAATGCATCTGCCTGGCAATGGTGGCTGGGCGTGAGTCCGTACGATTATAAAGACGGCCTGGTTTATATTGACCACGATCAAAACAACGGACAGGTTTATGAATCCAAAATATTATGGGCGATGGGAAATTTCAGCCGGTTTATCCGCCCCGGCTCCGTTCGATTGGGCGTAATGAGGTCAGATCAAAAGTCGCCCGTTGAGGTTGCTGAGGGAATCATGAGTTCTGCGTTTATCCATGAAGCAGACAGACAGGTTTCTTCTGTGATCATCAATTACGGTGATCAACCTCAGCACGTCAGGCTTACTCTAGGCGGAGTGGATCCGGAAGACATTTCTGAGTTTACTCCATTTCTCACTTCTGAAGATTCATCACTGGCCCGGCAGGAATCCATCAGATACGGCGAACCGGTATTGGTACCGGCACGATCGATTCTTACCCTGACCGCCGATATTGAACTATAGAAATTTCCAATCAGTAGCAGTTTTGAGGAAGAGTCATTATCTATGATACATGACGTGGAGAAACATCATATTAGACGAAGATGAGCAGCTAATCACGCGGTCGAAACCCCATATGGCATCCGCCCTGATCCCCTTCACCGTGCTTCTGCTGCTATTTTTATTTGGCATTTACGGTATTGCCTTCTGGTTTTTTGTTCTGCTATCCCTCACCGGAGCGTTCAGGGCGTTCTATTTTGAATATTTGCTTACCGACAGAAGGATCATATCGAAATATGGATTCTTCTACATTCGCTACCGGGAACTGCCGCTGGAAAAAGTCGACAACATCATCTGCTGGCAAAATGTGGCGGACAAATACTTCGGCACCGGGTTGATCATGCTTTTCGGGACAGGCATACGTCAGACAAAATTCAGGCGGGTAGCCAATGCCATGGATTTTAAACACGCAGTATACAGCCAGCTTTCGACAGAACCGGAGCATTATTTTGAGAATCAATCCCCCGGCTGACGGCTGCTTTTCGGATTGATTTAAACATGGTATGTCTGTTCTTAAACTGAACATAGATCAGTCACGTGGTATATTACGATACAGAACGAGGGTTAGAGATAGACAGACATACCACGGTTTTTTTTTCGAGGTACATCCGCTTTGGTTGAAACATGGTATGTCTGTTCTTAAACTGAAAATAGATCAATCACGTTGTTTATTACGATACAGATCGAAGGTTGAAGATAGACAGACATACCATGTTTTTCGTAACGCAGATAAGCAACGCCGCGCTATAACCCTCTCCGCGCCTTAGCGCCACTGCGGTTAACATTTACGGTTCAATCTCTTTAGCGAGCAAACGAGATTTCGACCAGCGCAATTTCAAAATTCAAATCAAAAAGGTATATTATGTACAATATTTACGTACATAATATCAGAGCAATGAAAAAGGTAAAAGTGAATGAAGTTCGGGAACACCTTGCGGAGTACCTGTCGGATGCTGAAAAAGGGGAAGAGATTATCATAACAAAACACTCCCGTCCGATCGCAAGATTGGTTCCCCTGGAGCCTTCATCCTCTGTTTTTCCGGATTTAAACGACCACAGAAAATCTGTAACGGTCAAAAATAAACCTGTATCTGAAACGATCCTTGATCTGAGAAAAGAAGAGCGATACTGATGTACATTGATACAAGCTGCCTGGCGGCATACTACCTGCCTGAACCGGGGAGTAACGCTGTACAGGAAATGATGCAGAAACATGATCCGGTGGTCATCAGTTATTTGACGGAAGTTGAACTGCGATCCGCTATTAGTAAGAAACAGCGAATGGGTGATCTGTCAAAAGATGATGGAAACCGAACCTGGAGACTGTTCAAGAACCATAGAAGAACGGGGCTATATGAAGTCGCTGAGATGGGCCCCGGTGTTTTCAAATCAGCGGAATGGATGTTGGAACATTCAACCAACGCCCTGCGGGCCCTTGATGCGATACATCTCGGAGTTGCGCATCACTATGGGTTCGATTTATATACGTTTGATCAAACGTTGTTGGAAGCAGCAGAAGAGTTTAATATCAATACGATTTCCGGCTGACGAACGGATTGATTTAAACATGGTATGACTGTCATTCACCAAACTGCAATCGGTATCATAATCAACCACGAGATAGATCTCTTCTCAACAATTGAACAGACATACCATGTTTTTTCAAAATAGAAAAGCGTGCAGTCGATGAGACTGAAAATAGTTACTGATCAATAGGTTCAAGGCGGTAAATACGTCCATATTTTGAAGCAGTTTTGAAATCTTCCTGATTTAGAGCTTCTCGTACATTATCAAGTTTAGTTGCCTCTTCTACGCTCAAATATGGTGCCCATGCTTGTTCGCTTTCGATCAGGTCAACTTCAACTTCAGCCACATAACGACCGGCATACACATATTTGGTTTTTTTCTTCTTCATAATGATATTATTCAACTCTTCGTAAAAATGCTGAATCCCAACGTCCGGGATCTGGTCTGTATGCTGTTATCAATACTACGGGCTTATCATATCCTTTTGGTATTCCCCATAACGCATGAACAGGCTGATTCTGACTATCCCTCTGTAGTAATAATATACATCTTCCTTTCGGATAATCTGGATATTCTTCTACGATTTGAGCTTGTTCAACACCGTTGACCAATTCCATAACGGTGAGTTCGTCTTCTGCAAGTTCATCATAGCCATGTTCGGAAATCCGAACTGCACCTGATTGAATTAGATGTTTTACAGTATCTAAAAAATCACTCAAATCAATAATTATCTTTAGCCTGGATGTAACTGACAATGAGTTATTCAATAAATCAATTGTACCAAACAAGATCAATATATAAAACTGTATTTAGAGTAGACTGTGCGAGTCAAAATCATCCCACCGGCTGACGGCTGCCCC
>CAZKIZ010000180.1:0-6802 GCA_964552935.1 uncultured Rhodohalobacter sp.
ATGACCGTCGCGATACCGGACCCGCTACATTTGGAGCGATTGAACGTGGTGCTACCGAGAGGGGAGATAACCGAGTGTACAACGGACTTAATGTCTATGGTGAGCCACTGCTGACAATTGGTAATATAGCCGATGGCGTGATTGCCGGCGGCGGGGCACAGGGTGCGCAAATTGCGGCGATCCGATCGCTTTTACCGGATGGTGAAGCAGGTGCATTTACTCCCGATGGTTTTGTTGAATCGTCTTTTGTGGATAATACTACCGAAAGTCTGAAACTTGGAGCGGCACTCCACTATAGGTTATCAGATAACTACGAGCTGCTGGGTCAGTTCAACTGGGGTAACGGAAGTACGGTATATACTGCAAACGATCGTTTTATTCTGGATGATTTCATCATTTGGACGGCAAAACTGGAGCTTCAAAACCCCAATTACTACCTCCGTGCATATACTACACAAGAGAATTCCGGTGATACCTACGCTGCCAATACGGTAGCATCACGGATCAACGAAAGAACGTTTATACCTGCTTATTTTCAGACATTTGCCGGAGCAAGAACACAGGGAGCTACCATTGAAGAGGCACATGCGCAGGCTCGAATAGCGGGCAGGGAAGCGCAGCCTGAGCCGGGTTCTGATCAGTTTAATTCGCTTTTCAATGAAATAAGAGAAATTCCGATCTCTGAGGGCGGAGCTAAATTTCTTGACCGTACCGGCATGTGGCATGCAGAAGGACAATATAGTTTCCAGGATATCATAGACCCAGGCATTGTGGATGTAATAGCCGGCGGAAACGTAAGAAGATTCACACTAAACTCTGAAGGCACACTGTTTGCCCTGGATGATGACGGTAACGAATTTAACCTGGATGAATTTGGGGCGTATGTACAGCTTTCAAAATCGGTTTTAGACGACCGGCTGGACCTTCAGGGCTCGCTTCGTTTCGACAAGCACCAGGATTTTGAAGGTCAGTTCTCTCCAAGACTGTCAGCTGTTTATTCCCTTGCAAATAATCATAACGTCCGGGCCTCCTTTCAGCGCGGATTTATAATTCCATCTACTCAAAATCAGCTTATTGATTTAGATGTAGTTGCCCGACGTCTGCTTGGAAATAATGACGTTATCATCGATCGATATCTGCTTGAAGAAAATCCCGTGTACCGTTCTGAAAGTGTTGAAGCTGCCCGCGAAGCATTATCTACGGGTGGTGCTACACCTCAGGAAGCACGTAATTTGCTGCAGGGAGTTGATTTTGAACCGTTTCGTACCGAAAAAGTGACGACGTTTGAAGTAGGATATAAGTCTCTTATCAACAATCGTCTGTTTTTGGACGCGTATTACTACTACAACATCTACGAAGATTTCATCGCTGAAATCGAGTTCATTCAGGGAGTTCCAAATGGGTTGCGACAAGATCCCGGTTCATTTGATGCAGAGACGGCTGACGGTCAGGATGCCATTATTAACCGGACGGTAGCAACACAGCGATTTGGCCTGAATATAAATGCAGACGGAACGGTTCGTTCACACGGATTTGCTGTAGGAGCAGAATACAGCCTGGCAGGTGGATACAACCTGGGTGCAAACGCATCTTTTAACGAGTTGATTTCACAGCAGGATCTCTTAGACCAGGGATTCCGCGCCAGCTTCAATACTCCGAAATGGCGGTACAATTTGTCGTTTGCCAATCGCAGGGTTACACAAAATTTTGGGTTTAACATGACATGGCGCTGGCAGGATGCATTTCAGTGGGAATCAACCTTCGGAGAGGGAGTGATTCCGGCGTTTGGTTCACTGGATGCCCAGGTTAGTTTCAGGCTGCCGGCATACAACTCCATTCTGAAATTTGGCGGCAGTAACGTGTTGAACAACCGGTACGAAACATCGATTGGCAATCCAACGATGGGAGCCATTTACTACGTATCGCTGACCTTCGATCAACTTCTCAATTAATAAATGAGATATCTTATGAAATCTATGTATAAATTATTCTACGCCATTCTTATTGCCGGACTCTTTTTGGTAAGCTGTGATGGTGAATTCGATTCATTAGTTGATGCAAACGCGGAACGCAATCCAATTCCCGATATGGAGGTTGAGGCCTCACAGGGAGATGCGGATTTAAGTAATTTTGTTTCCATTGGCAACTCTCTTACCGCCGGATTTATGGACGGTGCTCTCTATAATAACGGCCAGCGGTTCTCGTTAGGCGCTCTCCTTTCAGGACAGTTTGAGCATACAGGAGCACCATCTGTATTTAATCAGCCAAATATCAACTCTGTGAACGGCTGTAATTCAGTGATCCAGGGAAATTGCCAGAGTGTAAATCCACTCGGCCGATTTAAACTGGACACAGACATACCGGGACCGTCGCCTACCGCCAGCGGCGATCCTATTTCAGGATACGATGGTGAGGCTTCTTCCCTGAATAACTTCGGCGTACCGGGAATCCGGGTTGGAGGACTTATTGAGCCCCAGGTTGGAAATCCAAACTCAGCTCTATTTAACCCATACTACGCACGATTTGCATCCTCACCCGGAGCCTCTACCGTGATTGACGATGTAATCAGTGCAAATCCCACATTTTTTACACTTTGGGCCGGAAACAATGATGTGCTGGGATATGCATTGAGCGGAGCAACCAATCCAAATGCCTTAACGAGCAGCGAAGACTTTCAGAATCAGTTTCAGGTGGTTATTCAGCAGCTTCTTGAGAATACGAGCGCGAGTGGAGTGGTAGCAAATATCCCGCCTATTTTAGCTGTACCGGTTTTCAGGGCTGTGCCTTATAATGCTGTTCCGCTGGACGAACAGACAGCAACCCAGCTCAATAACAATTTCCAGGCTTTTAATTCTGTTCTGGATGGTCTGGCCGGCAGCCCGTTTTTCGATTTCGATGAAGAAGATGCTGAACGCCGAAAAGTGCGTTACCAGGCCGGTAATAATCCAATATTGACGGTAGATCCCAACCTGAAAGATCTGTCTCCGGAATTTGACCAGCTGAGAGCATTAGGTCAAATTTCTGAGGAGCAGCGTGCCGCACTGCAACCCTATGTTCAGGCGCGTCAGCTTCAGCAGGGTGAGCTTGTGCTTCTGTCGGCAGCAGCTGTTTTGGGTACACTTGCTGTTCCAGACAATCCAAACACACCTATTGGAGTTGCGATTCCTCTGGGAGCTGAATTTACACTAACTATGGAAAATCTTGTGGAGATAGAAACGGCCCGCCAAACCTTTAATGCTATAATTGAGGGGGTGGTAACGTCCGCAAACGCAGCGGGCAATCGCCTGGCGCTGTACGACACAAATCGCCCGGATGGTGCTTTTGGACAGATATTCGGCCTTGACGGAAGTACACCCGGGATTACGATTGATGGTGTGAGGCTGCAGCCTGACTTTAGCCCTAATGGCGTGTTCTCAACCGATGGTGTTCATCCAAACCCGAGAGGGACTGCCATTCTTGCAAATGAATTTATTCGGGTGATAGAATCTGAATTCAACGCAGTAATCCCTCGGGTAGACGTGCTGGCGCTTCCGGGCGTATCTCTTTGTGCAGGAGATTGTGCGGGGCAACAGGCGGGCAGCTGAATTGTTTATTAACCTGAGTTTGATTAATAAACACATTTTTTATTACTCGGTATTAAGGGTCTCCTAATAAGGGGAGATTTTTCCCGGGGATCCCTTCGGGAAGAGAAGTGATAATCGGTTTTCCCACGATCTGGTAAACATCCCCAAAATCCCCATTTGATAAGGGGGGATTTTATGAGATCATTTTTTAAGGATCGAACTGAGTTTTTTAGAATCAGTTTCACAAAATCAAAATTTCAGACATAAAAAAAGCCCCGATTCATCACCGGGGCTTTTTACATTTATCAGTTCAATGTTAAGGCGCGTAATTCGCAGAATCAAACCACAAGCCGTTTCAAAGAGTTACCGAATGTACTGGTTGAAGAGATTCTCGAGAAGTTCCTGCTTACCGCTTCGCACTTCCGGCTCACCGTTTTTAGCAGCCAGGTCTCGAAGATCTTCAATGGAGAGTTCACCGTTTTCGAACTTCTTGCCGTTTCCGGAATCAAATGAAGTATACCGGCCCTCACGCAGCTCTCGGAATTTTGAGTTTTCGAGAATATTATCAGCAATAATCAAACCTCTTGCAAAGGTATCCATTCCGCCAATATGTGCATGAAACAGATCTTCAAGGTCGGTAGAGTTTCGACGGAGCTTGGCATCGAAGTTAAATCCTCCGGGATCGATTCCACCATTATCCAGCAGGATAATCATAGTCTCTATGGCGTCATATAAGTTCGTTGGGAAGTAGTCGGTATCCCAGCCATTTTGGTTGTCGCCTTCGTTCGCGTCGATGCTGCCCAGCATTCCGGATTCTGCCGCTACGGCAATATCATGCGCAAAGCTGTGTCCTGCAAGCGTTACGTGATTCGCCTCAATATTGAGCTTAAAATCATCCATCAGGTCCTGCTCACGCAGAAAACCGATCACGGTTGCAGCGTCATAATCGTACTGATGTTTTGTAGGCTCCATGGGTTTTGGCTCAATCAGGAAATTACCTTCAAAGCCAATTTTTCTGCCGTAGTCGCGGGCTGCCCGTAAAAATGTACCCATGTGATCGAGCTCGCGCTTCATCATGGTATTGAAAAGGTGCATGTACCCCTCACGGCCGCCCCAGAAGACGTAGTTTTCGCCGCCCAGTTCAACGGTAGCATCAAGGGCCGCTTTCACCTGTGCACCGGCATGTGTGACTACATGAAAATCGGGATTGGTGGAGGCACCATTCATGTATCTTTTGTGTGTGAAAAGATTTGCTGTTCCCCACAGAAGCTTCACACCGGTATCTTTTTGGTACCCTTTGGCAAGATCTACCAGTGTTTGCAGATTCTTTTCAGAACCTTTAATTGAATCTCCTTCCGGAGCAAGGTCGCGGTCGTGAAAGCACCAGTAGGGCGTACCCAGTTTAGTGTAAAACTCAAATGCTCCATCGAGACGGAACTTGGCGTTTTCAAGCGGATCGTCAGTTTTGTCCCACGGAAATTCACGGGTGCCTACGCCAAACGGATCACTGTTTTCGTTACAAAACGAATGCCAGTAGGCGATTGCAAACCGAAAGTGATCTTTCATGGTTTTGCCGGCAACCACTTTATCTTCCTTGTAGTATTTGAAGGATAAGGGATTGTCTGAATCGGGTCCCTCATATTCAATTTTTCCAATATTTGGGAAATATTCGTTGCTGCTCATAATGTAAGTTGTTTTATAATTTTGATTTCAATTGATCCAGCCATACTTGATAGGCCTCAAGATATTGCTTTCTTTTTTGTGAGGTGGGTTCAATAACCTCAATTTTAGTAAGTCCGATAAACGCTTCTGAAGTACTATTATAAATACCGGCACCAACACCGGCACCCCTTGCAGCTCCCTGGGCACCGTCTGTGTCGTACAGTTCGAGCCGGGCACCTGTTGTGTTTACAAACGCTTCTCTGAACAGCGGACTCAAAAACATGTTGGCGTGGCCTGCTCTTACTGTCTGAATTTCCATTCCCATGCTTTCCATGATTTGAAAACCGTAGTAGAGCGAAAACACAATTCCTTCCTGGGCTGCTCTCAGCAGGTGAGATGCAGTATGCCGGTTGAAATTCAGTCCGCTGATTTGTGCCCCGAGATCGCGGTTTACCAGGATCCGTTCCGTGCCATTTCCAAATGGAAGTATTGTTACACCGTCAGAGCCAATGGGAGCCTCCTCAGCCATTGAGTTCATCTGCTCATAGGAGAGCGACTCATTGATCCCCAGGTTTTTTCTAAGCCAGCTATTCAGAATCCCTGTCCCGTTGATGCAGAGAAGTACCCCATACCGGGATTCATCAGCTACATGATTTACGTGTACAAAGGTGTTGACCCTGGAGTATTTGTCGTAGTCGGGTTTGTCGATGATGCCGTAGATCACTCCGGATGTACCTGCAGTTGCGGCAACTTCACCGGGGTTCAGCACGTTCAGCGAAAATGCGTTATTGGGCTGATCGCCGGCCCTGTAGGTGACTTTGGTACCTTTAATCAAACCCAGCTTTTCCGCTGCTGAGGCAGACAGTTTACCATGCTCGCCAAAACTGTCGAGTGGTTCCGGTATAAGCTCTTCTGAGATACCGTAATGTTCCAGCAGTTCGTGTGCAATTTCGTTGTTTTGAAAGTTCCAGAGGATACCCTCAGACAGGCCGGAATGGGTGGTATAGATTTCGTCCGTCAGCTTCATGGCAACGTAATCGCCCGGAAGCATGATCTTATATATCTTTTTGTAGAGGTCCGGCTCATTTTCCTTCACCCACTTCAGCTTTGAAGCGGTAAAATTCCCCGGGGAGTTGAGGAATTTCTTCAGGCAGACTTCTTGTCCCAGCGAGTTAAATGCTTTTTCACCGATTTCTGAGGCTCTGCTATCGCACCAGATGATGGAGGGGCGCAAGACATTGTGATTCTTGTCAACTGCAACGAGGCCGTGCATCTGGTAGGATATTCCAATTGCTGCAATATCCTCTTTTTTTACAGAACCTGATTGAAGGAGTTCCTTTGTGGCGTTGATGATGTGCTCCCACCACATTTCCGGATCTTGTTCAGCCCACCCGGGTTTTATCGCCTGCATTTCCATTTCTACTTTTGGAGAAGTAGCAGAGCCGGCCAGTTTTCCTGTTTCAGAATCCAGAACGGAGGCTTTTACAGATGAGCTTCCTAAATCGAATCCAAGTAAATATTTTTTTTCAGACATCTCAGAAATTTATGATTCGGCAATACGCAAAAAATAGCCTGCC
>CAZKIZ010000181.1:0-6800 GCA_964552935.1 uncultured Rhodohalobacter sp.
CTGAACAACGGATTCAGAGCGGCGCACACCTCCCGTAATAGGTGAAGAAATTGATCCAGGTTATGAAGAGGAGAAATACCATGTCTTTTGCCGATCTTAATTTTTTTTACACTCTTGCACTTCATAACTATAGCGCTGATTCGTTAGATTGTAATTCTGTTTAATTTAAATTCAGTTTCACATGACGAAAGGAAAAGTTACGATCTTTATTCTCGTTCTGATTGGTGCAGGTGTCTGGTGGGCCGCCAATTTTTACTCCTCTTCCGGTGAAGGCCTTCCTCCTCTTCACACCGTACAGGCCGACCACGGCGATGTATCGCAGCGTGTTGTGGCGTATGGCCGGCTGGAACCGATTCAGAAAGTGACCGTTGGAAGCCAGGTTTCGGGTATTGTGGATGAGATTTTTGTGGATTTCAACAGCGTGGTGCAGCGCGGGCAGGTGATTGCTCAAATCGATCCCTCAACATTTGAAGCGGAGGTTAGTTCCGCACAGGCAGAACTGGAATCGGCCGAAGCCGGTCATGAACTTGCACAACTGCGCTGGAAACGTGTTCAGGAACTGCGGGAACGGCAATTTGTCTCTCCGTCGGAGGTTGAGGAGGCCAGCGCCACACTTCGCCAGGCAGAGGCACAGGTGCAGGTCAGGCGTCACGCCCTGCAGCGCGCTCAGCGGGAACTGGATCGCTGTACCATCACATCCCCCACTGACGGGATTGTCATCTCGCGAGAAGTTGATGTAGGCCAGACCGTAGCGGCAAGCCTCAGCGCACCGATTCTGTTTGAACTCGCCGCAAACCTGGACCGGATGCTGATCCACGCAAATGTTTCCGAGGCCGATATCGGCATGGTATCTGAAGGGATGCGGGCGTTTTTTCGGGTAGACGCCCACAGAGACCAGCGCTTTGAAGGTGAAGTGATACAGGTTCGCAACGCCCCGATGATGGAAGATAATGTTGTGCATTACGAAACCATCATTGCCGTGGATAACAGCGAACGGCTGCTGAAGCCCGGAATGACAACAGAGGTTGAAGTGATTACAGCCCACCAGGAGGATGTTTTACGGTTGCGAAATACCGCACTGAGAGCGCGGCTTCCCGATAATATCCGGCCCGGAGATCCTGAGGAGCAGTTTGAAGATGGCCAGACGGTTTACAAACTTCAAAACGGAAGACTCGTTGCACAGTCAGTCCGAACTGGATTAACCGATGGCGTCTACACCGAAATTCTTGAGGGTCTGACCCCAAGCGACACGCTGGCCGTGGGACTATCACTTCGGACTGAGCAGAACCAGGGCGGCCGAAGCTTTATGACCGGCAGCCAGGCTCAATATTAATCCCTGTTTTCTATGGCTATGGTTGACTTAAAAGGAATCACCCGAACGTACAAGACAGGTTCTGTTGCTGTTGAGGCGCTCAGGGGAATCGATCTTGAGATTAAAGAGGGCGAGTTTGTCTCCATTATGGGGGCCAGCGGATCGGGTAAATCAACGCTGATGAACATTTTAGGCTGCCTCGATAAACCGACGCAGGGCACCTACCTGCTGGATGGCAGGAACATATCTTCTTTTTCAAAATCTGATCTTGCCCGCCTTCGGAATCAAACGCTTGGCTTTGTCTTTCAGTCGTTTCATCTGCTGCCCCGAACCACCGCGCTCGAAAATGTGGAGCTCCCGCTGCTCTACAAAGAGGAAGAGCTGAGCTGGAAAGAAATTCGCAGCCGTTCAAAAAAAGCACTCGAATCTGTTGGGCTCGGCGACCGGCTCGATCACACCCCCAATGAACTATCCGGCGGACAAAAACAGAGAGTAGCGATTGCCCGTGCCCTGGTTACAGAGCCTTCCATTTTACTGGCTGATGAACCAACCGGAAACCTCGACAGCCGCACCAGCCTGGAGATCATCAAAACCATGCAGAGACTGAATAAAGAGGGCCTCACCATTTTGATGGTAACACACGAGCCGGATATCGCACGATTTACGCGCCGAATTGTAACGCTTCGGGATGGCGTGATTCTGAATGACCGCCAAAATGACCCGAACGATGCCGCCACCGCACTTGAAAACTGGCAGGATGAAAAAGAGCTCGAAACCTTAAGTGATCAACCATCATGAAATGGACTGCTGTACCTTATGTAGCTGGTAAAGCGCTCAGGAGAAACCTGATGCGCACACTTCTGACGGCGCTTGGAATCGTAATTGGCGTTGCGGCCGTCATCACCATGGTGGGCTTGGGACAAGGGGCAAAATCGGAGGTGGAGGAGCAGGTAAACCGTCTCGGACAAAATGTGGTGCTCATCTTTCCCGGTGCGCGTCAGCTTGGCGGGGTCAGCATCGGCGGAGGCAGTGCAAACACGCTTACCACTGAGGATGCCCGGGCGCTGCGGGAGGAGATTCCCGAAGTGATTGCCGCTAGTCCGGAAGTACGATCACAGCGGGTGCTGGTTTATGGAAACCGAAACTGGCACACGCGCGTGTACGGTCAGACCGCCGACTACCTGCAGATTCGTCAATGGCCCATTGAAAGCGGGCGTATGTATACCGAGGAGGAGGTGGAGCGGGCATCGCTGGTGGCCGTTGTGGGCCAGACGGTTGTGAATGAACTCTTTGAAGGTGCAGATCCCATCGGGGAGACGGTGAGGGTAAGAGGCCTTCCGCTGGAGATTATCGGCGTGCTCTCCCCAAAAGGGATGTCGCTGATGGGTTCGGTTCAGGATGATATTATGATTATCCCCTACACCACCGCGTTTCAGCGTGTATCGGGCCGGTCTCACGCCATGGTGATCAATGTGCAGGTGTATGATGATGAATCAATGGATATCGCGCGCGTGAAAATAGAAGATCTGCTCCGTGAGCGCCACAACCTGGCGCCCCATCAGGAGAATGATTTTACCATCCAGACTCAGGAAGAGGTTGCCGAAGCAGCCACCGAAACCTCACGGGTGATGACCTGGCTGCTGGCGTCCATCGCCGGTATTTCACTTTTTGTCGGAGGCATCGGAATTATGAATGTGATGCTGGTGAGCGTGACGGAACGGACCCGTGAAGTGGGCCTCCGGCTTGCCGTTGGTGCTCGGGCACCCGATGTGATGCTTCAGTTTTTGATAGAGTCCGTCATCCTCTGCCTGATCGGCGGAATTGGCGGCATCGTGCTGGGTCTGATTTCAACCGAAGTGATTGCAAATTATGCCGGATGGCCTGCCGTCTTTTCCACGCAGGCAATGATTATCGCCGTGAGCGTATCGGCTGCTGTTGGACTCTTTTTCGGATTCTACCCCGCCTGGAAAGCCTCGCGGCTCGATCCGATAGTGGCGTTGAGGAGTGAATAGGGATTAGATAATTGATGAAGGATAATAGATAATAGATCTTCATCGGACGATTGTAGTTTTCGTCCGATGAATTAATCAACGCTCATTTACCCGCTTTCCTCAAACTAACTTCTTAAAAATAAATCCCTTCCCCAGCACCAACTCGACCGTCGAAAACTACAATCGACGGGCGAGAGATGATCCCTCTCCTCCCGGGCAGGAGACCGACTCCAAAGCGTCTGCCGCAGGCAGATCAGCGACGAGTCAGAGGTGGGTTCGCGGGGTTTATAAAACACGCACTGCCACGGGACTCTCCCCTGCCACTTAAAATCTACCATCTCTAATCCTTCATCTACTATCTTCAATCTACTTAATCAGCATCATTTTCCTGGTATGTGTAAATGAAGGCGTTGTTAAGCGATATAGATAAACGCCGCTGGATAGATTTCCGGAATCAAAATTCACGGTATGGCGGCCGGATTGCTGCTTCTGATTTACCAGCAGGGCTACGCGCTGACCAAGCAGGTTGAATACCTCCACCCTTACATCTGCTCCTTCCGGTAGAGTGTAGCTAATGACAGTGGTAGGATTAAACGGATTGGGGTAATTCTGATCCAAAGAGAATCTTTTCGGATTCTCCTGCCCCGGCTGCTCATTCGACACACTCATCATTTCACCTGCCACAAATCCTGAAAAAGAGAGTGTGGTTCCGGTCACCGTCTGTGCAGTTGTATTCACGCTGCTTTCAAGCGCGCTCCACTCTTCAGAAGCTTCATCATATCTCAACAGAACAAGGTTCTCCGGGTTGAATCCATCCGGTAGCTGTTCCGGGTCATAGGAAACCGTTACGCTTACCGGTTCCCCAAAGGTAAGTCCGGACGGCCCCAGGAAAACCATCTCTCCATACACAGCCGCTCCATCAGGAACTACATTGTACCGGCCTATTTCAATTTCTGTATCTCCGGAAAGAGCACCTTCCGGAATGACAACTGACACCTTATTCTCTTCATCTGATAGTTCGCCTCCTGTTATCCCCACCACCTCCGTACGATTTACAGACGTCACTTTGCGCGGTTTTTCAGGGTCTACCACGTGGTAGTAAAACGTGTCGGTACGTCCATTTTGGTCCGTTGCTACCACCTCAAAATAGGTTGAGCGAAGCGGCTGAGATGACTCTGCCTGGAATTCCACAACATTTCCATTCAGACTCACAAAATCCGGGGCATTCACCAGCTGGTACGTTACCTCACCTGTGAACTCGGTCATCTTTAGCTCATCCTGCTGCACTTCGCCATTGATCCGGATCGACCGGCCTGCTGGCAGAAAACGGGGTCCCCAAACGGTTTGGTTCCCCATCGTAAACTTCGTTTCACTGAGTACAACGTTCAGCTCACCCTCAGAGTCAGCCCCCAGAATCCGGGCGGTCCACTCCCCTAAATTAGCGGAAGTAACATAGCCGTCGATAAACCAGGTCCAGTACCAGTACCCAAATCGCGCTTTTGCTGAGAACGCCCCATTCCCCCCGCTGTAAAGTGAATTATCGGGCCTGCGCAGCTCAACCCGAAACGCATCTCCGGGCAGCACCTGAGCATTGACCCAAAAAATTAAATTGGTTTCGTTCATTCCGAATACAGCCGGCTCCTCCAGCCGTTCAACAAAATCGTGCCATATGAACTGAATTTCACCTCCCATAGATGCAATAGTGGCGATACCGGAGTCGTACACCGATAGATTTTCATTCCCCAGGTAGGGCAGCTGTTCAATCCACATCCCTGGATCCGGATTTTCCGGGCCCTCCCATGGGTCAAGAAACCGGGAACTCTCCTCCCCCACCTCAATTACATCAAAATGCAGATGAGGATTGGTGGAGAACCCTGATGATCCCATGTACCCGAGCAGATCTCCGCTTTTGACCTCCTCTCCCGCTTCAACAACCACGGAATTCTTTCTAAAGTGCAGATATCGGGAGGCCACCGTTTCCGAATGAAAAATAGCGACTCCGTTCCATAGCGGCCCTAAATCGGGATTCCACTGTGTATTTCGATCTTCAAAGCCCCAGCGGGACAGAGAAACAACGCCATCTGCAGCCGCATAAATAGGGGCTCCCAGGTCCATCTCCCGAAAGTTTCTTACGGAGAGATCTGTTCCTGAGTGGCCATCGTAGGCGTGATTACCACCCGTGTATTCAACCACCTGGTTCTCTCCGCTGTGATCTTTGTAGTTATGCATGATATGATTAACCTGAGGCAATCCGTCCATCGGCCACGAAAAGAGCACCGGCTGCAGATCCCTGTTTTTTGCAAAGGAGAGCTCCGGCCGAACCCGATGCAGTGTCTTCAGATCAGAATCATTTTTCCAGTCGAAGTGGTGATGACTCTCCATGGCGGGCGGCAGCACAACTCCTCCGGACGGTGGAGCTTGTGCGTATGTGTCTGAAAACTGTACAATAAGTAGTATCAGGGCTGATAAAACAAAGAGAAATATTTTCTTCTGATAGCGGGATGGAGGAATGGCAGCTTCTTGTTTCATAAGATCAGGATTTAGGAATGTTGAAGATATACACACGGCAACTGCCCGTACCTGTACATGCGCCAAAACTCCGGAGATGAGCTCACTGATAAATCAAGTTCCGCAAATTAGCGGTGTAGTGAGTACAAAACATGTTTCATTTAAAGTAGTTCGTACATGAAGTGAGTGGCTTAAGCACCTTAAAAAGCGATTGGCCTTTCATTTGATAGAATACACTGAATCTTGAAAAAAATTGCTTGGAGATTTGCAGCCTGTTACCTGTTTATTACTGCTACGATACCAGCACCATCGGTGCGGCATGTCCATAGCTCCTGGTGACTGCGTAGCGGTGGCCTGGGGTTTACAAGCGAGCATAGAAATGGGAGCGCAGTAGGTGCGGGATATTTGGTGTGCCCCCTGAAACGTAGCTTACTTCATCCCTGAAAAGTACCGCAAAGCATTTTATCCAAGGTCTGCTGTCGCCAGAAAAATGTTTTTCGTAGCCAAACCATCGTCAATTTCCGGAAGTTGAGTTATGACGTCCTTTATGGATTTTTTTTGATGATATCCGATCATTTAAAAGGCGAACTCAAATAATTACGTAAACCTTCAGTACAGCTTCCATTATTCTGATACCAGCTGATTCTTGTTGAAGAAAGCAATCGTTGATACAACCCGGGAACCTATGGTTTATGAATTACCTTAATTCGATTTCCGGGCCTGTCGAACGGGGACGTTCGACCTACATTTCCGAACCACCTTGATTATTCAGATACGGGCAATAACGGATATTCAGTCTACTCCTTTATACGGTTAAGATCACTGAAAGCGACGCCTGAATAGATACCAAACAGCTGTTACTGCACCAGCGATTGTGACCAATAATAAAACCCATGTCAAGCTGCCAAGGTAGCCGGTCAGACCATTATTTTGTTCCGGGATGTAGGGTGATTCAGCCACTCCCTGAACCAGCAGAGATGCTGATACCT
>CAZKIZ010000182.1:0-6788 GCA_964552935.1 uncultured Rhodohalobacter sp.
GAAAACTCATCGGTCTCCAAAAAAGCGAATAAAGCGTATTCCGATCATTTTCTAAATCCCGTCCATTTTGAAGAGCGGGTGAATCATACCAATTGGGCCGTTCTGCGCTACCCTTCGGCCGCATTTGCGATGAATGCTAAAATGTCCACCGAACGCTTCCGTGAGTTTTATTACGACGCATGCCTGTTCGACTACAACAAGCTGAAAGAGGCAATGAAGCCACTCGAAAAATTGCTCAGTGCGACTGATATAATTCAATTGAAAGGAGAAGGCACCGATATTAAATTTTCAGTAAAAGGCCAGAACTGGATCCCCTGCTATGGAAAACGAAACATACCGGACGGCGAACTCTTCAGCTCACCCATTCTGGATTCTGTGAACGGCCATATCACCTACGCCCCTTCTGTTTACCAGGGAAAACCGTTCGAGTTTGTAAAACTTGTGGTGGAAAATGGTGTTGTTACCGGTTTTGATTCATCCAATAACAGTGCTCTTGAGGAAATTCTCGATACTGATGAAGGAGCACGCCGGTTTGGAGAGTTCAGCTTTGGCCTGAACCCGATCATCAAAAACCCGATGTACGATATTCTGTTTGATGAAAAGATTACCGGATCAAACCACCTCACTCTCGGTAAAGATTATGAAATTGCTCCCAACGGCAATGAGAGCGCCATTCACTGGGATCTTGTGTGCATCGGTGCTGACGTCTACTTTGATGGTGAATTGATCAGAAAAGGTCGTGAGTTTGTGAAAGAGGAGTTGAAGGGATTGAATCCTGAGGAGCTGTTAAAAGAAAATTAACACCTTGCATCCTGCCCTGTTGCATTTCAGCTGCCGGTTCAGTAAATAGGGTGAATAACCTTCACGAACCCAATCAGTTATGGAAGACCTGCTTATTTCCGTCAACTGGCTTGCAGTCCTTACCGCCACGTTACTCTATTTCATTCTCGGCGCTCTCTGGTATAGCCCGGTTTTGTTTGCCAACGTATGGATGAAACTGCGAAACCTGAATGAACAAGATATCGGTGATCCCAATCCGCTGATTTTTCTCTACTCTTTTTTGCTCCAGTTTTTAGCTGTTTTATCCCTGGCTATCTTTTTTGCAGCAATGAATATTCACACTCCAATGCACGGAATCATAGCCGGTTTTGGCGCCGGTGCCGGCATTCTCTTTACAACTACAGGCACAACCGGGCTTTTCTCCGATACACCCTTAAAGCTGCATTTCATTGATAATGGATATCATGTGTTGGGTCTTACATTCTCGGGATTGATACTGGGATTGTGGTCTTGACTATTCAGCTTTTCTGAAAAATATAAGAGTACCCAAATACTTTGATTTCGCGCTCATCATCACACCCTGCTGGAAATTAAAAATGAGAATTTACATCTAATCAGAAGATTTCCAACTCGTAAATTCCTCAACGTTTGACTTTACCACCTGTGAACTCCATTCAGACCTTTGGCTTAGTTTTAACTCTGAAGGGATAAAAAATCGCTTCCAAAGTTATCTTCATATTAAATGTGATGAATTTGTGATCATTTACAGCAGTGCTGAATAATACTTTATTCGATGAAACTATCCTGCATGTAAAAATAGTTTAACGGATAACTATTTTTATATAGATTAAGTAGTTCAATGATTCAGCTATACGTATCTCACATAACAGTAACGGTAACCAACCAATAGCTCTATGAAAGACACGATACCAATCCCCAAAATTTTAAATCACTCAATTTCGCGAGTGTTCGGCCTTTTACTCTCAATTCTATTCCTTTCTGCCGGATTGCTTTCAGCACAAAGTCAAGGCACGGTACAGGGTACTGTATACGACAGCGATAACAACCCGCTGCCCGGTGCCAACGTTGTGCTGCAGGGAACGCAGACTGGTACATCCGCGAACGCAGATGGCGAATACAGTCTGTCAGCCTCTGCGGGAAACTACACACTACAGGCCAGTTTTCTTGGTTTTCAAACCAATCGTCAGCAGATTACGCTAACTGCCGGAGAAACCATCACCGTTGACATCACGCTGCAAAGCAGTGTGGTTGGAACTGATGAGGTAGTTGTGCTGGGAACACGCCGCTCCGGACGTACCATCACTCAGTCTCCTGTCCCTGTGGATGTGATATCCGCACAGGAAGTGCAGGCGTCAGGTTTCACCCAAACCACACAGATTATACGATCGCTGGTTCCATCGTTTAACTCACCCGAATCATCCATCACAGACGGAACGGATCATGTACGTCCTGCAACTCTGCGCGGACTGGGACCTGATCAAACATTGGTGCTTGTGAATGGAAAGAGGCGTCACACCAGCGCTATCCTTCACGTGAACGGTTCTGTAGGGCGTGGCTCTACCGGGGTTGACCTGAACGCGATTCCAGCCAACATGATTGAGCGTATTGAAGTTCTCCGCGACGGTGCTGCGGCTCAGTACGGCTCCGATGCAATCGCGGGCGTTATTAACATCATTTTAAAAGACAGAAAAGGACTGGATGCTTCCGTCAGTTATGGTCAGCATTATAGCAATGAGGAGCGTGGCTATGCTCCCAACCAGGCGTTGCCGGACGGTGGTTCAACAGCCGGCTTCCAGGATTCACCATACTATGACGGCGTTGAAGACGTCTGGAGACTGGACGGAAAAACGACGAATATACACCTTGGGTACGGATTTGATCTGCCAAACAACGGAAATCTTTATGTTGCGGGACAATATCGTGATCGCGGCCGTACTAACCGTTCCGGGCTGGATCCTCGTCCCAATTACTTTCCACTTGCAAATGGTGACCCTGATCCGCGTGAACAAACCTTCGACCGGAACAATCACCGGTACGGACAGGGTGAACTTCTTGACGTGAGCGGATTCTTTAACGGCGAAATGGAGATCAGCGATAACTCCCGATTCTACGCATTTGGGGGCGCCAGTTTCAGAGAAGGTGAAACAGGTGGTTTTTATCGTCGTGGTAATGATAACCGAACGCTCCGGGCCTACTATCCGGATGGATTCCTTCCGATGATCAGCTCAGAGATTTATGACGGATCAGTTGGCGGGGGAATCAAAGGGCGAACCGGTTCCTGGAACTACGATCTGAGCCAAACTTATGGCCATAACTCCATACGATACGGTGTCAAAAATACGGTAAATACCTCGATGGGTATCGGCAGCCCGACTCGTTTCCATGCGGGTACACTCTCTTTTGATCAGGCTACAACAAACTTCGATTTAGTTCGAACGGTTGATATTGGATTTGCAGAGGAGCTGAGTATTGCGATGGGTGCTGAGTACAGGTATGAGCTTTACCGCCTGGTTAGAGGCGATGCAGAATCGTATGCAGACGGAGGCGTTCCGATTCTTGACGGACCTAACGAAGGAAATGCAGCCGCGACCGGTTCGCAGGTTTTTCCCGGGTTTTCACCCGCTAACGAACAGAATGAAGCGCGGTACGCAGGTGCTCTTTACATCGACCTCGAGACAAATATTACTTCTCCGTGGACGGTAGGAATTGCCGGACGCGTAGAAAGCTACAGTGATTTCGGTAACGTTGCGACAGGTAAATTTGCAACCCGGTATGAACTGTTCGATGGTTTTGCCCTCAGAGGTGCAGCCAGCACCGGCTTCAGAGCACCATCACTTGCTCAATCCTACTTCTCCTCTATAGCAACCGTCTTTATTGATGGTGTTCCGTTCGAAGTGGGTACCTTCCCGGTAACTTCGCCAGCTGCCCGTGCCCTGGGCGCTGAAGACCTGGAAGCGGAGACATCCGTGAACCTCAGTGGTGGATTTACGTTTGAGCGCGGTAACTTTTCGCTCTCGGCAGATGCCTACAGAATTACGATTGAAGATCGCGTGGTATTTACTGAAAACTTCACAGGTGGAGGTATTCCCGGGTTCTTGCAGGGACAGGGAATCAACGCTACCGGCGGTCGTTTCTTCACCAACGCTGTAGACACCGAAACACAGGGAATCGATATTACTGCACGATGGGGGTTTAATATCAACCCGGACTCTCAGATGAGGTTTACCGTTGGATTCAACTATAACGAAACCGAAATCACCAACCCGGAAGAGATCCAGACTCCTGAAAATCTCGAAGACCTTACCGACACTCCTCTGTTTGGCAGAGTTGAGATTGGCCGGTTTGAAGTAGGCCAACCGAGTACAAATCTCAACCTGATGGCAAACTACACCACCGGCCCCTGGGGCTTGATGGTACGCGGAGTTCGCTACGGAGAAATTGAAGTGCGTAGAAGTGACCCAAGTGAAGACCAGGTTTACGGAAGCCTTCTCTCAACCGATGTGGAACTGGCGTACAGCTTTTCCGATAACGTACGGTTTACAATTGGCGGAAATAACGTTTTCGATCAGTATCCCGATAAAACATTCCAGGGAAACAGCTTTAACGGCATCTTCCAGTACTCAGGTTTCTCCCCTTCAGGATTTGGCGGACGCTATCTCTACTCGAGAGTAACGCTTAACTTCTGATCGTAGAAGCCATTACACAATTCATTAAAAAGCCCCGCGGATCACTCCCGGGGCTTTTTTTATGGATCAAATTTGTTGCTGAACGAATAAGCCGGAGCTGCACATCTTGATACGCGAGGCCGGAGCCACGCGTTACGAATACTCACAGCTATATGGATCATTTTTCACATAGTAGCTCTTGAAGTTTGATGCATCCTCATCCATACACCCTTCCAGGTTCAGTACGCGTACCGAACGGATGTCTGTGGGATGACTTTCGCCCTGAAGCGCAAAATATCCGCCGCTGATTCGCTGACCGTTATCCAGCTGGGGCTTTGTGTATTCAATCACAACTTCACCGTTCAAAATGTGCTGAAGTTTCTCACTTCCGTGAGCAACCAGTTCTGCCGTCACCCACTGGTCTCCGTGATGCGTGGGTCCGCCTGCATCAATACAGTGATCAGTAATAAGTTCTCCATCTACAACCACGTGTGTTCCGGGAGTACAAATATTCCCATTTGGACGATCTTCGTCCCCATCACCACCGAGCAGCTGAAACTCGATAGAGTCAGGAAAGTCCTGATCCAGATCCATACTCTCTGCTGATTGCGAGTGAAACATAATCCCGTTGTTCATAAATGCCCACCCGGGCCCATCGGGTGCTTGCTCTCCCACAAAACGATATTCCACCTTTAAACGATAATAGGAGAAAGGCTCCTCGTAAAATATATGGGCAAACTGACCGTCAAATTGATCATATTCATCATAACGAACTTTCATAAGGCCATCTTCAACCCGAATTGTATTATTGAAATTTTCATTAAGCTCATAACCTGTAATTTTGAAGTCCCACCCGTCCAGGTTTTCACCGTTAAACAGTTCAACCCAATCTTCACTGTCTGCATCTGCGTTTGCAACTTGACTGCTATTCTCCACACATGATGCCAGTGCAAGAAGCAGAGCTACAACCCCGGAAATTACAAATATTGATCTCTTTTTAAGTAGTAGTAAATTCATAGTGTATTTGGTTTTTTTCGGTTTATGTGATTATGTGTCAAGAGTATACGATTTTTCCCGAAGAAGCCCAGCTGCCGCTTCTGCGGTAATATCCCGCTGCGGATTGCCAAGCATTTCGTACCCTACCCTGAATTTTTTAACGGTGGCTGACCGCAAAAGCGGAGGATAAAAGTGCATGTGAAAATGCCATTCAGAATGGTCATCGTTGTCTGTAGGTGCCGCGTGAAAACCTGCGGAGTAAGGAAATGAGATATTGAACAGGTTGTCGTATTTAGACGTCATTTTCTTAAGAATATCGGCAAGTGAATTTTTCTCATCTTCTGTCATATCGGTAAACCGGCCAAAGGGACGCCGGCTGACCAACAGCGTTTCGAACGGCCAGAATGCCCAAAACGGAACCAGAACTACAAAGTCATCATTTTCGACGACAATTCGCGTTTTCTCCTGAAGCTCAGCATCCAGGTAATCGCCAAGAAGTGTTCGACCATTTTTTTCGAAATATATTTTTTGCTGAGCAAGCTCTTTAGCCGGTTCCTCCGGTATGGTTTCCTGAGCCCAGATCTGTCCGTGCGGATGCGGATTACTGCACCCCATCATCTCCCCTTTGTTCTCGAAAATCTGTACGTACTTGATAAACGGCTTTGATCCGAGTTCACGATATTCATCCACCCAGAGATCTACAACTTTCCGTATGTGATCCACCTCCATTTCTGGCAGAGTCAGATCGTGGCGTGGGGAAAAACAGATCACCCTGCAGATTCCTCTTTCCGTGTTCGCTACAAGCAGATCGTCCCTATTAAGATGAGCGGGGGTTGTGTCGGGCAGAAGTGCACTAAAATCGTTATCAAAGGCAAAGGTGGATGTGTAGTTGGGATTATGCACGCCTCCCGCTCTCTCATTTCCCGGACAGAGATAGCAGCTGTCATCATGCCTCGGTTTCTTACTCTTTTCCCGCTCCTCCTGCTGCCCCTGCCACGGCCGCTTTGTACGGTGCGGGGATACCTGGATCCATTCGCCGGTTAAGATATTCAGCCTTCTGTGCGGCCTGTCGTTAAATGTGAGATCCATATTGCTTTCACTATCTGTTTTCAACTCTGTTTTTATGTACGAGTCCCGCCCCTTCGCTGATTCTGGCGATGTAAAACTCAACAGGGGTGTCTATCTCTTTCTCGTACCGGTTCTTTATCGTTTCAATCACGTGGTCGATATGCTGTTCCTGAACCAGGTTGATTGTACAGCCGCCAAATCCCCCGCCCATCATTCGGGAACCGTATATGGCATCCAGGTCTTCTGCCGCTGCTACCA
>CAZKIZ010000183.1:0-6782 GCA_964552935.1 uncultured Rhodohalobacter sp.
CAGGGCGTTCGCTAAGCAGTGCTGATAAGTCAGATCTGATGGAACGGGCATCCGACGTTATTTTGAAAAATGTTGGCAGCCACTCTAAACTGATGAAAAAAATCAAGGAGCTGACACACCAACCTGGGTCACATGACTCACAATTCAGACCGTTCGCTGTGGAAAATCTGGAGGGAAAAATCGTGCTTATCGTCGACGATGACAAGCACAGCTACCTGGCTCTCTCATCACACCTGAATGCAAGTGGAATGCGGACCACTCATGCCATCACAGGAGAGGAAGCAATTTCCGCTCTGCAAAGTAACCCGGCAATTGATCTTGTTTTGATGGACGTTATGATGCCGGATATGGATGGCCTTGACCTGCTTAAGGAGATAAGAAAAAATCGTGAGCTGCGTACACTCCCCATCATTTCTGTGACCGCAAAAGCGATGAGCGGCGATCGTGAAAACTGCCTTTCTCTTGGGGCAACTGATTATATAAGTAAACCGGTTGACCCCGACAAACTCATTGGCCTCCTTGCAATTTGGGCGGAATAACACAGTGCACCAGCACCTTTTTATAAAAAACTGTTTATGATCAGGAATTCTGTTCTAAAGCATCCTGAAGCTCCCTTTCAAAATTCCCAGTTTCCCCGTTTTTGCATCTGAATAATCAGGACTTTCCGGGAATATTAGAATGCTTTCCAATTTCCACTTCTAATTTAACTCGCTCTTTTATGAACCGATAAGATTTCCACGGAAGGCGAAACATTTGCCAAATAATCTGCCACACTTTAGTGAAGCAGATAGAAAACTAATATTGATTAAGGTCTTTTTATGCTGTCAGAAAAAGAAAGAAAGATTAAAAAAATCGGTCATCCAATAAAGGTATTAGTAGTAGAAGATTCAGAAGACGACACAGAGCTGATGATTCGACATCTCCGAAAGGGTGGTTTTAATCCAAAATACAAGCGGGTTCAGACCGCAGACGGGTTGACGAATGCCCTCGAGAATAACGCCTGGGATATTGTTCTGTGCGATCACAACATGCCGGGATTCGATAGCATAACTGCTCAGTCAATCATTAATGGAAAACGCCCCGAAACTCCTTTTATGCTAATCTCAGACGCCTTTCCGAACGGTGTTGCTGAAAAAGTTAAAAAAAATGGCGCACGCGCAGTGATCCAGAAAAGAGACCTGGACAAACTTGTGCCCAATGTTGTCCGTGAACTAAAGGCATCAATGATACAAAAGAACGGTAACGGTATCGGCAAAAAAAGCCCCGGTCAAAAGAGCGGCACAGTTTACACAGGTTCCGCCATAAGCCTTCTTGCAGCTGAATCTATGGACAATTATACCGATGAGAATGCCGGTGCAAAAAATGACTCAAAAAATTCCGGGAATAACGGAACAGAAAACGGCGCCAGTGACGACAGCGGTGGGGCTGTAAAAAATATACTTATCGTGGAAGATGAGATGATACAGTCTATACTGCTCGAAAAACTGATCAAAAGTTTAGGTTACAAAGTGATTGGCAAGGCTACAACCGGCGCTGATGCTATCTCCAAAGCGCTGGAGCTGAAGCCTGATTTAATTACAATGGACATTTCTCTTCAGGACGATATTGACGGCATTATGGCTACCAAATCAATCCAGGATAAGAGCATGATTCCTGTAATTTATATATCAGGAAACAGCGACAAGTACAATTTTGAGCGGGCTGAAAAAACCAACTTTATCGATTTCATTCCAAAACCGGTTAATAAAGAGAGCCTGGAGAAATCTTTCAACAAGGCTATAAAAATAGAGCAAAGCAAGTAGCGGCGTATAATTACTCGCGAATGTTTCCCTTTTTCAGATACAGCGTTCTTTCAGTCCTTATTAGTTGAGTTTAGAGGTATGATCATCGGGTAATTTAAAGCCATTCTCCCGAATGACTTCTCTATTATTTGATCTCTATCAAATTTATTGGTTACTTCTCATCAACCAACAAAATATCAAATGCCTCTCTATGAATAAGAATTTACTACTCGCTGCACTTGCCTTCCTGTTCATTTATGGATGTTCCGGAGAGCCCCCTGAATCAGCATACGACCGGCTTGGCCTGGAAGAGATATCCGTTGAAGAACTTCAGCAGCAGTACCGGGACGGCACGCTTACCGTCAGAGAAGTAGTTCAGGCATACATCGACAGAATTGAAGAGATCGATCGAAAAGGGCCAATTCTCAACTCAGTCCGAACTCTGAACGGTGATGCACTCCAAATTGCGGACAGGCTCGACAATGAACTCAGCGAGGGGAATTCGCGCGGCCCTCTCCACGGCGTTCCAATTTTACTGAAAGATAACATCAACACGGCCGATATGCCTACCACAGCCGGATCCATGTTTCTGGAAGGGTCTGTTCCTCCGCGCGACGCGTTCATTGTGAACAAACTCAGAGAGCAGGGTGCCGTGATACTGGGTAAAACCAACCTCAGCGAATGGGCCAACTTTCACAGCAGCTTTTCATCCAGCGGATGGAGCGCCCTGGGCGGGCAAGTCAGAAATCCCTATGAAATATCAAGAAATCCTTGCGGATCAAGTTCGGGCTCAGGCGTAGCAGCATCTGCCAATCTTGCGACCCTTACACTCGGCACCGAAACGAACGGCTCAATTGTATGCCCATCGAACGCCAACGGAATCGTTGGATTCAAACCGACGGTTGGACTCTGGAGCAGAACCGGCATCATACCCATCTCTTATACGACAGACAGTGCGGGACCTATGACCCGAACCGTAAGAGATGCGGCAATCCTTGTCGGGGCACTTGCCGGAGTTGACGAAGATGATGAACTGACGCTGACTGCTGAAGAGCACATTCACGAAGACTATACCCAATTTCTTAACAGAGATGGACTTGAAGGGAAAAGAATCGGCTTTTTCACCGGTCCTTTGGGTAACCATTTCCGCGTGGATACGCTTATGAATGAAACCATACGAACGCTCGAGGAGCTTGGTGCTGAGATTGTTGAGATTGACCAGATTTCACAGATGAACATCGGCGGCGACGCCTTCCAGGTTCTTTTATATGAGTTTAAGGATGGGCTAAACAACTATCTCGAATCTTTGGATAACGAAGCTGTTGCCTCTTCGATTCAGGCGATTGCCGACGAAATTAAAAACTCAGATACCGAGCGTGAGAAATTTGACCGCAACCTGGTTCTTATGGCTGCGGAAAAAGGCGATCTCAATTCTGAAGAGTATAAAAGTGCGCTCGAAAACATGCTCAAATCAAGTCGCGAAGAGGGCATTGACCGGGTGATGGACGATCACAATCTGGATGCCATCGTCTCTCCTACCGGTTCACCGGCATGGAAAACCGACCTTACACTCGGCGACAACTTCAAACTTTCATCCAGCTCCCCATCGGCACGTGCCGGCTACCCTATTATTTCCCTTCCAATGGGGTCCATTGACGGCCTGCCGGTTGGCGTTTCGTTTTTTGGCCGCGCATGGAGTGAGCCGGTTCTGCTTGAGATTGCGTACTCATTTGAGCAAAATACAGATCACAGACTCATCCCGCAGTTTCTGGAATAACCTGGTTATTGGTAACCAGTAAATTGGTGTATATGTTATTGAAAGATTCTATATGATCAGTTTGAAAATTCAAGAATCCAATAACCATTACACCATTAACAAATAACCAAGCAGAGGGGTGGGTCAAAAAGGCACTTCGTCGTCACTGTCAACGGGCGGGCCCATGTCAATGACGTTATCATCGGGATTTACCGGTTTACCAGCTGAAGCTCCTTTCTCAATCTTCCACGCTTTTACATCGGTGTACCATCTGCCGTTGTATTCGCGGCTCTGAATATCGATAAAGGCAGTCAGCTCTTCACCTTTTTTTATATCGTTTTGATCTACCTGGTCGCCCCACTGCGTCACACACACTTTTCGCGGATATTTGCCCGGCGTTTCAAGTATAAAATCCTGCTTTTTCCACGGTCCGTTCTTGCTCTCTCCTGATTGGAGCTCTAAAATATCAATTACTTTACCTGAAATTTTTAAATCCATGTCTGCCTGTTTTCGATTTGCGTCAATTTTTTTATTTGACCGATAGATAAGGAGGATGCTATCCGTTATCAAGAGAATAATTTATGAATGATAAGATCAGCCCGGTTCATTAATACTTTATGGCTTTGAAATCCACTTTTGGAATAGTTTCAAGGTACAAATATAAAATATGCTACAACTGATTATCAGAAAGTTATTATCATCATTCAGATGGAACAATTTCCCGCGGATGAAGTCGCATTCAGGCTAAGGATAACATAAAAAATATCACTTTTGAATCTACACAGTTACAGCATTCCCAAATGGCTGAAATTTTCCGCGCTCACTATCGGACTCGTTTTTGCGGGATTTCTCCTGTTTCTCACTCTTATTTGGCACGGCTTCTTTGGCCCGGTTCCCGGAACGGATGAGCTCAGCAACATTCAGCAGGAGCAGGCTACCCGAATTCTCTCTTCTGACGGTGAGCAGATCGGCACATATCATCTGTTGAACCGAACCACCGTGGGGCTTGATCAGATCGATTCAACCATGGTGAATGCGCTTCTGGCGATAGAAGATATCCGGTTTCACCGACACAACGGCATCGATTACAGAGCACTTGGACGTGTATTTGTCCGATCGATTCTTCTTCAACAAAATGCGGGAGGCGGCAGCACCATCACCCAGCAGCTCGCTAAAAATCTCTACCCGAGACAACAGGGCAGCAGCATATCGATCATTGCTGATAAATTCCGTGAAATGATGATCGCACGAAAGATAGAATCGATCTACTCGAAAGATGAGATTTTAGAGCTCTACCTGAACACCGTATCCTTCGGTGAAAATACGTTTGGTATTGAGATGGCTTCAAATCGCTTTTTTAACAAGGCGCCATCCGAGCTCACCCTAACTGAATCGGCCACTCTTGCCGGGCTCCTGCAGGCCACAACCTTTTTCAATCCACATCGAAATCCGGACCGATCTGTTCTACGCCGCAATATCGTCATCCGGCAGATGGAGCGCTATGAATATATTACCTCTGAAACGGCTGAACTTGCGCTGGAAGAACCCCTGATCGTCAACTATAACCGAAATGATCTGAGCGATGGCCTCGCCCCTTACTTCAGGGAGCATCTGCGAAGCGAGCTCGCAGCAGTTCTTCAAAACACGCCGGCGCTTGACGGAAAAAAATACAACCTCTACACAGACGGCCTGACGGTTCACACTACTCTTAACTCTGAGATTCAGAGAGCCGCGGAGAAGGCTGTTGCCACCCGAATGAAAGAACTGCAGAATATTTTTGATCGTGAACTTCAAAGAAGGCCCGTATTTGGTGAGCAGGATCCTGATGTGCTCCGCGCCTGGAGGCAGAGCGACCGCTACAATTATTTACGCACTGAGGGCTACACCGACAGTGAGATTGAAGAGTATCTCCACACTCCAACAACTGCTCTGCTCTTCACATGGGATGGTTATGAGGAAAAGGAGATTACCCCTTACAATGAACTGAAATACTATCTGTCGTTTTTGAATGCCGGCTTCATCGCAATGGAGCCAAATTCAGGCCACGTCCTGGCCTGGGTGGGTGGTATTGAGCACCGCCATTTTCAGTTCGACCAGGTGAAGGCAAAGCGTCAGCCGGGGTCCGCTTTCAAACCGATCCTTTATGCTGCCGCACTTGAGCAGGGACGAACGCCGTGTGACTACCAGCGAAATTTTCTGGCATCGTACGCCTCGCATAACGGCTGGACCCCCAAAAATAACCAGGATGAGTATGGCGGGCGATACTCACTGCAGGCGTCGCTTGCTCAATCGATCAATACCGTTGCCGTGCAGCTGGCTGTTGAAACAGGCGTTCCGGCGATTCAAAACACCGCGCATAATTTAGGGATAAAGTCGGCGCTGCCTGAGGCCCCTTCCATCGCCCTGGGCACCGCAGAAGTCTCCCTGCTCGAACTCACCACCGCCTACACAGCATTTCTGAACAAAGGCAAACCAGTACAACCTGCAATGGTCACGCACATCACAAATGCCAATGGCGATGTAATCTACGATTTCCAAACGAAAAAGGTCCCCGATCTTGCAACCCTGATGAGTCCGTCTCATCTTTCGCAAATTCAACCCGATCATCGTGGAATTACTCCTCAAAGCGCTGCCGCCATGGTGCATATGCTGCAAAAAGCGGTTGATGAGGGGACCGGTCATACGCTCCGTTCTCAGTTTGGTATTTCTCAACCCCTTGGCGGTAAAACGGGAACCACCCAGAATTTTACGGACGGATGGTTCATCGGGTTTACACCGCAAATGGTATTTGGAACGCGCGTGGGCGGGGTGAACAACCGCGTCAGATTCAGAGAGTTTCCGGCTTACGCATCGCAAACGGCTCTCCCCATTGCCGGTCATTTTTTACGTGAACTCCCAGCAGCAAATCAGGTTGATTCGAATTTAAATGCCACTCTGGCAAACCTCCCCTACTCAATGCAGTGCGAAGATTTTCGGGAGGACCGGCTGCGCGACCGCGTTGCAGATTTCTTTACCGGGCGCAGCAGTGATGAGGCAAGGGTCATAGAAGAGAAAGATGATGATGGAGGAAGTCTGTTTCGCAGGCTGGGACGAAAGCTGGGTATTTCCGGGAATTAGTTTTTTCACCGCAGGGGCGCAGGGTACGCGAAGGTTTTTAAAATTTTAGTTCAATTTGGGATAACCATCAAGAATTTTACTTTACTTAAAAGGCAAAGACATTATTTATATCTTAAATGCTGGATGTT
>CAZKIZ010000184.1:0-6776 GCA_964552935.1 uncultured Rhodohalobacter sp.
TAAGGAGTTATCGACAGAAAGATTTTTTCCTTCAGCTCCAATTAAAAGTACGAGTTCTGCTTCGTGGTGTACATCTGCCGACTGTGGGGGGAGCTTAACCTGTCCGCCGGTGTGCACAATACTGCTTCGTGGTTTTAGGAAAACTACAGGTTCTTTGGTCCGGCTGCTTTTCATCTCCTCGATATGTTCGGCGTAGTTTCGGCCGATACAGTAGACAGAGCCGTAGGAGAGGTCGGGAAAGTCTGGAATTTGGAAGTTCATAGGATTAAAATAAAAAAAGCCTCATCACGTATAAAGCGATGAGGCTTAAATAATATTATAAATAAAGTAAATCAGGCTACAGGTTCTACGTTAACGAACTTTCGTCCGTTACCTTTTCTTCTGAAATTTACTGTGCCGTCAGCTGTGGCAAACAACGTGTCGTCGCCGCCGCGCCCTACATTAATTCCGGGATGAAACTTGGTTCCACGCTGGCGAACAATAATATTGCCGGCTTTAACAACCTGGCCGCCATATTTTTTCACGCCAAGACGTTTCGATTCTGAATCCCGTCCGTTTCTTGTTGAGCCTTGTCCTTTCTTATGTGCCATTGTTAAACTCCTGTTTTAAGAAATTTTCTCAATTTTAAGTTGAGTAATCTGTTGTCTGTGACCGTTTTTAACACGGTAACCTTTACGACGCTTCTTTTTGAAGACGATGACTTTATCACTTTTCAGATTATCGAGAATCTTAGCCTTTACAGAAGATCCTTCAACAGTTGGCTGTCCAATCTTAACATTCCCTTTACCATCTTTTACGAGCAGAACGTTTTCGAGAGTAATATTTTCATCTTCAGATGCGAGCCGGTTTACAAAAATCGTTTGATTTTCTTCAACCTTATATTGATGCCCGCCGATTTTTACGATAGCGTACATAGTTTAAATCCTTTATATTGCTTTTTTTGATAGAAGAGAAAGATAGGGTTTTTTGATTTAATTCAAAAAAACTAAAATCACCTTTTTAACAATTACTAAAGTGGTAAACACAATGAGTAAAGAACTACCGGATCTTCATAAGCAAGCGTTTAAATATAAGAACTCTAAAAAGCTTCAGCACGATGGCGGAAGAGCTTGGATCAAGGATTCACAGCTTCATGAAGCCCGGAAAGGAGTTAATGGTAAGCTTGTGACGAAAGAGGATGATAAAATTGTTGAACCGGGTTCCCCGGACGATCAGGTGAAGCCGATCTGATTACTGAAGACCCTCTTCATTTTATTACTAAAAATAAATACCGGTTCTCAAACCTGCAGGCAGACCTGCGAGGCGTCTGTGAAAAAGTTACTATTTTAACTCGCTTTTCGCGCGGGCACAGCTCTGTGGATTCCGGTTTTATTTACGTGGCCAATATATTTTCCGATGATACGAACCTCTTCAAAGATATCGGGCTCCACAAGAATGTCTTCGTATTCATCATTTGCAGGTTCGAGCCGGAGTCCGTCCTTTCCGTAAAATATCCGTTTCAGGCTGGTTTCTCCATCATAGAGCACGGCGCCGATATCACCATCTTTCACATCGCTATCCATCAGTAGTACAAAATCGCCGTCATATATACCGGCATCTTTCATACTCATTCCGGATACTCTCAGCGCAAACAGGCTTTCGATATTTGGAAAAAGTGTTTCCAAAGTGATCTCTCCAAGGTCAGATTCTACTGCCTCCTGAAGGTATCCAGCAGCTATTAATCCTTTGACAGGAATGCCGCCACCTTTTTTGTCGCCAATCAGCTCACCAAATTCAGGATGGATATCGTACTCATCATCTTCTCCTTTAATCAGGTACCCTTTCTTCAGAAGGGCCTGAATGTTTTGAGTTACGCTGTTGGGAGATTTATAGTTAAATTCATCTGAAATTTCCCGATAGGTGGGCCATACATCATGTTCGCTTTTATACTCGGTGATGTAATCGAAAAACTCTTTCTGCTTGCGGGTTAGCTGTGCGTGATCCATGATTAAATTGGTTTATGTATAATATATGTGTAATAAACGAATAAGAAACGTTAAAAACAACGCCTGAGTATCTTTATGAAATCAATTCGACAATTGCTGCCGGTACTACTCTTTTTTATAGTGACATCCTGCTCGTCAGACCCTTTGCCGCATAATATGAATGAGGTCATTAAGAATGAGTATCCCGAAGTGGCACAGGCAGTTGTGGATCGAAATGCAGAAACGCTGCTTGCATTTACCGATCATCCCGAAGCAGAATTGAGAAGCCTTGCCTGGCGAGCAATTGCTAAATCTGAGGTGCCTGAGTCTATCCAATTGATGGATCGGGTAATTGAGTCGAATGAGCCGGCGGCATGGCTGGCTCTCAGTTTTCACCCGCAAGATGAGGGTTTAATGGATACGGCCCGTATTCTATTTTCGGGCGACCCCGAAGTATACCACGGTGCCTGCGAACTGTTCAGACTGCAGGGGGGAAGCAGTGAACTTTCTTTGATTCTGGACAGGCTGGATGAGGCAGGTAACCGGCTCCAATGCGCAGTTGCGGCCGGAACGATTGCCGCGAGAGCAGAGATTTCCGATGATCTATCAGAAAGACTGATTGAAGCGTCAATGAACCCGGCATACCCGGAGTTGAGCAGAAACCTGCTCTATGGATTCTACAGAAGTCCGCTGAATCGTCCGCAGCAGGGAACAGAACTGCACAAAAAACTGGCGGAAGGGTGGGAAAGGATTGGAATTGGCACAGAACCTGCTGTTGACCAATATATGATCAGAATATTGGGTGATTCCGGATTCCGGCGTTACCTGAATAAGAAGGGTAGTATTGGGGCAGTAGATAATATCCGGATCCTGATTGAAGGAATTCAGTCGATGTCTGTCCCTGAGAATCTTTCGGAAGATGAAAAAAAACTTTACAGAGAATTACTGACTCATAAAAATCCGCACGTTGTGGTTCAGGCACTTGAAAAATTCAGGCAGACAGGGCTCGATAACGACGATATGGCCGGCTTTATCTACCAGAATATCGCTTCCCCGACCCGAAATCATGAACTGTTTATCGCATCACTGGAATTTCTGAACCGGACCGGAACCGATCTCTCCGGGCTGCAATCCAAACTGGCATTTATTGAGAAAGAGAACAGGTACATGACAAACCGCATTCTGAATCTCTACCGGGATCATGAGGAAAATGATGCGTTTCTGAACCGTGTGGAGTCTCATCTGGAGGCTGGTGGCATCAGGGGATTACACGCCGCGCAGGTACTCACCGAGTTTTGGATTGATCAATCGGATGAGTCAGATAAGGTTAGAATTCACGGGATGGTACAGGCGGCGGCAGAGCGGAGTGATAGAAGCGTTCTTTCCGGGCTTAACACGCTACTGACAGATGAAGCTCTTATTGCGGATGAAGATTATAGCTGGATTCAGTCTGCATACGAACGTGCGGTCAGGGAAAATGTACACGAGAATATAAACGCACTTGAACAAATTTTGGAGTCGCGCTTTCCGGAACGATATGAGCAGTTATCTGAACCGTCGGAACCCAACTTCAGGATTCCAGACTGGGATCGTCTCTATGAAATCGGAACCCGTCCGGTATGGCGGCTCGAAACCAACAAAGGGGTCATAGAGGTCCGGCTCAATCCGCTCACTGCACCATTTACGGTTTCTTCAATCGATAGCCTGACCCGGGCAGGATCATATGATGATGTGGTCTTCCACAGGGTTGTGCGCAATTTTGTGGTACAGGGCGGCGATTTTGACCGGCGGGATGGTTTCGGTAGCCCTGGCTATACGCTGCCAACGGAGCCATCTCTCGCCTCGTTTGAGCGGGGTACCGTGGGCATTGCCAGTTCCGGCACGGATACAGAAGGGAGCCAATTCTTTTTCATGCACCAGTGGGCGCCGCACCTGGACGGCAGCTACACAAATTTTGGTGAAGTAATCCGTGGCATGGAGGTCGTTGATCGCCTCCAGGTTGGCGACCGGGTAAAAAGAGCTTCGCTTAGTGTGAGGTAGGTGTGGGTGGGTTCCCTGAGTTTTTGAGTATACCATTTGCTAAAACCTCTATTCTCATCTCAATTACCAGAATCTTACCCAAAAAAGATCAAACTATCAGGAATGATTTTATCCAGAAAACTCATTATGTTTAATGTTAAACAATTTAACTTATTGAACCATGGAATTAGGACTTTATACATTTGTAGAGAACACACCTGACGCAGAAACAGGAAAAACCCTTCACCCATCTGAACGTCTTCGTAATTTATTGGAAGAGATTGAGCTGGCAGACAGGGCCGGCCTTGATGTTGTGGGGATTGGTGAGCATCACAGGTCAGAATACATCTCGTCTGCACCGGCGGTGATTCTGGCTGCCGCTGCTGAGCGGACAGAAAATATCAGGCTTTCTAGCGCGGTTACGGTTTTGGGATCGGAAGATCCTGTTCGTGTTTTCCAGCAATACGCCACACTCGATCTGCTGTCACAGGGCAGAGCGGAGGTGATGGTGGGACGCGGGTCGTTTATTGAGTCGTTCCCGCTGTTTGGTCAGGACCTGGAGGATTACGATGAACTTTTTGCAGAAAACCTGGATCTGCTTCTGAAGCTTCGTGAAAACGAATCAATTACCTGGAGCGGCAAACATCGTGCTTCGATCAATAATCGCGGAGTTTTTCCCAGACCAATGCAGGAGAAACTACCGGTATGGATTGCCGTTGGAGGAACACCTCAGTCGGCCTATCGTGCAGGAGCACTGGGCATCCCGATGGCGCTGGCAATTATCGGGGGTGAACCGGCTCGAATGAAGCCGTTTGCCGATCTGCACAGAAGAGGAGCTGCAGAAGCGGGACAAGCTGCACAGCCGCTCAGCATCAATTCTCACGGATTCATAGCCGATACCTCCCAGGAGGCACATGATATAGCTTTCCCCGCATTTAAAACGCAGATGGACAAAATCGGGAAGGAGAGAGGATGGTCGCCTATGAGCCGCGAACAATTTGAGGCATCAACCACGTTACACGGGGCAAATGTTGTGGGCAGCCCTGACCAGGTTATTGAAAAAATACTGCATCAGCACGAGATATTCGGCCACGATCGCTTTCTTTTGCAGATGAGTGTAGGCAGCATTCCGCATGAAAAGCTGATGCGTTCAATTGAACTATTTGCTACAAAAGTTGCACCTGCCGTTCGAAGGGAGCTGTGGCCTGCTGAAGTGTAACATGCAGAGGTTCGAAAACATCCTGACTTTACGTTTTATTAATCAGAACGTTAAAAATTTAAAAAAACAGCGGACCGTCTATACGTTCTTGCAGAAAAGAGGTATCTAATTGTGGCCGATTAGCTGACAATAAGGCTCTCAATTTTACTAAATCTGCAACGAGGTAATGAACAGACCAGACCGCGGTGCACTATCGCACCACAGTTTACTATCCCTGTTTACATTTTTTTGGGGAGCAAATTTCATCCTCGCTGAAATTGCGCTTCGGGAAATGACGCCGATCTCTTTCAGTGTGTCACGCTTTGCAGTTGGCGGAATGGTGATGTTGCTGGTTCTGTATATTCAGTGCTATTTTGATGCCAAACGAGAGAATAAGCCACTCCAGTTTTTCCCGGTAATTGAGAAGGGAGACTGGGGCAGACTCCTTTTGGTTGCACTTCTCGGCGCAACACTAGCCCCCTGGCTCGGAATAGAGGGACTTGGCCTTACACACGGCTCACGCGCATCGATCTGGCTGGCGCTCGGTCCCGCTATTAGCACCGGCTTTGGTTTGATGCTGAAGACAGAAACGCTGGGCAAATACGGATATGCGGGAATTGTACTGGCCGGAGCAGGAACGTTGTTAATGGCGTTTGACGGCCTTCGACCCGGCCAGGGTTACTGGGCCGGTGATTTGCTGCTTCTTGTGGCGCTGGCGATGACTGTGGTTGAGCTTCACCTCATCAAACCGCTGGCTAAGAAATATGGCTCCATCAGCATGGTGGCGATGCGGACCGCAATTGGAGGAACTCTCTATTTAGTGATTGCCTCACCGTCTCTGATGGGGGAGAGCTGGCTCACATTTGGTTTCTGGACCTGGTTTGCAATCCTCGCGGGTGGTGCAGTAGGTGTGGGAATCGGACAGTGGGTGAAGGTACGAGCTCTTCGAAAACTGGGTCCGACGAGAGTGGTTATTTACGGTAACCTGGTTCCTCTTGCAGCTATGCTGATTGCATGGCTTTCGATAGGAGAAAATCCATCCTTTTTTGAAATTCTGGCCGGAGTATTGATTATTGCAGGAGCCATTTTGATCCAGGTAATTGATGTAATAAAAAGAAAAAAAATCACAACGCCGGATGAGGATGAGCTGTCGGTAGTGAGCAGCGGTAAGCAGGATTGAGAAAGCTTCAGATCAAAAAGACCGTATATGGATGACCGAACGTGAGCGCAGATCTGCAGATACGGCTGTAAGCAAACTGGGTGCGGGATTTCCACAAAGAGATTTTGCAGGTGAACCGCAGAAGCAATGTTATAGAAGCCTTGCTATAATTGGGGTGCATTCAAAGGCGCATAATATGATTTTATAATATGGCTTTTGCAATAAAGGTAAGGGAAAGTACCGCGTACGGGATTTCCCCCTAGGGATCCCTGTGGGAGAACCGCCAAGGCACTGCTTTGGCTACCTTGCTATATTTGGGATGCATTCAAAAGCGCAAAATAAGAATTCGTTATATGGCTTTTGCAATAAAGGTAAGGGAAAGTACCGCGTACGGGATTTGAACCCGTGTTACCGCCGTGAAAGGGCGGCGTCCTAA
>CAZKIZ010000185.1:0-4595 GCA_964552935.1 uncultured Rhodohalobacter sp.
ACCTTCGAACAGATTCTTGAAAAACTTCAACAAGCAAAATAGTACCCCAATAGAGCCGAAAATTGGGGCGTGAGTGAAATCAGGACAGCTCAGCAATTTTACACGTGCCTGACTCCCTAATCCGCCTGTCGTGCGTTACGAGCGGATACTGTGATAATATCGACGTTGCTGCAATCAAACGGTCAGCAGGATCGCCGTGAAAGCTATCGGGAAGCTTTCTTTGAGCAATAACCACTTCTGTATCAACCGGAAGCAGTGTTGCAATACGCGGCTGTACTGCTGCTTCAATCCATTTCTGAAACCCCTGGTTCAGCTCAATCCGGCCTTTTCTCTCGAGCATTTCCGTCTCCCAAACGGTTACCCAGGAAATTGAGAGATCACCTGATTCTGCAGCGCGGTCAAGGGCTTCCCTTTCTATATTATTCAACGCGCCATCACCTAACAGCCACCAAAGCCAGATGTGAGTATCAAGCAGTAGCATTACTGCTCCGGCTCATTTACCTGCAGTGAGTGATTCCAATCCGGACCCGTGTAGCCTTCAAACCCGGAATCTTCAGGGGAAAGTTTTTTTGATGAGCCGGTCCCGTGAAGGTTTTTCCATGGAGCATCATCTGTGGTTTTTTGGGCCTCTAACTCTTGCTCGAGCGCATGGGTGAAAAGCTGCTTTAGTGTTACACCCTGCTCTATAGCTTTTTTTTTCGCTTTCTTCATGAGGGAATCCGGTATATCTATCGTTGTTCTCATAAAAACATATTAGCATAATTATGCGGTTTTTTCAAGCCCTCTTTAATCCGGGTGAACGCTCAAAGATATTACCGTGCCATCAGCGCTTTGATGACTTCCCTTGGCTCTGTTGCTTCTTTCATACTCTGCACGTCTTTCCCGGGCCTGATTAGTTTCGTGATTCTGTTGAGCATACGTATATGATCTTCCACTTTCATATTTTTAGGACTCAAAAGGACCAGTATTACGTGTGCCTGATTGGCCGTATTGGCCACATTTATTCCCTCCTTTGATGTGCCAATAAAGAGAACCTGCTCACTGACCTTAGAGGTATGGGATTCGTAAAAGAGAACTCCGGGCATAACTTCCGGCGAATAATCTGTGCTGTTTTCAAGCAGCCGGCGGGTAATCCGCTCAATAGCAATATTCTCAAATATCTCATCCCCCTTAATAATCTTAGCAAGAGCCGGTTCAATAGCATCACACTTAAGGTCCAGCTGTATTCGGCTTTGTGTTACAATCTCCAGGTTTTGATTGTACCCCATCCCCTGATCTGCTTCCTCCTCAACTTCAGAAGAGTAGATCGTTATGAAACTCAGTGCCGGGTAGCGTTTCGAGATAACCCGCGGCAGCCTGTCGAGCCCCGGCCTCCACGAGATGGTACCCTCTCGGGCGCTTACCAGCGTGAAAAGATCGTTTTCAGCTACGTTATCATCCAGCCACCTCGGCATATCTGACCATAAACTCACTTTAAAATATTCCACATCAATATCCGGCTTCACTTTATCGATTCCCTTCTGCACGTATGGGTAGCGCTCTTCGGTTGATATCACAACCATATCTACCCCCATCTGCTCTGCCATCAGTTTTAAGGATCGAATGGTGCCTGTAAAACCAATCTCAAGCGATGCAAACGGTGGAACGGCCACTACAAGCCTCTTAAATGTATTGACCGGTTTTTCGATCTTGCACACCATCACCATCTCGTCAACCTCTTCCAGAAGCTGATCGAGTACACTGCCAAAAATCTTCCTTCGGGTTGAAACTTCCCCATTCCACCCAATTATGATATTGGTAATCCGTTTCTCTTCAACAGCACGCGAAATTCCTTTTGCTATGTTTAAATCAATTCTCGTGATCGGGTTAACGGACACCTCAGCTGATGCAGCATGAATCACAGCATGGCTCAGCATTTTCTCTCCATTGGCAACATTACTCTCAACGTTAACACCATCTCTTGCGACGGTAAGAGGGTAGATTGGCTGTCCTGATTTTGCATCCTTCACCATAAATGCGATGTCCATGAGTGCGTCGGAGGTTTCCGGATTTGCAAGCGGCACAAGAATTCGCTGAGGAGCATCTGCCGGACTGTACGGCTTCTCTTCTTCTTGTGATGCAACAGCTCGTCCGTATTTCTCAACAAGCCATGGCCCAAGGAGGCATGAGAACAGGATCAGTATAACCACTGCATTTACGGCTGTTTGGTCGAAAAAGCCAAGATCATACCCTAACAGTGTCACCGCAAGGGTTGCTGCCGACTGGGGAGTTGTAAGTCCAAACACGACCAGCCCTTCTGCCGCGGAATATTTAAAAATACCGCTAATTATGGCTGCGGCTATCGCTTTACCAATAAAAACCAGGAGTGTAAAGGCGATCGCTTTCTCCCAGACATCGAAGCTGGTAAGAACTTCAACGTCCACAAGCATACCCACCGATATGAGGAAAAAGGGGATGAACATTGCATTTCCTACAAACTGTATGCGGCTCATAAGTGTGCCGCTCGAAGGAACAAGCCGGTTGAGCAGGATACCTGCAAGGAAAGCCCCGATAATGGATGCAAGCCCGGCTAATTCAGCAAAAAAAGCGGTCGTAAAGAGCACCGCAACCATAAATACAAAGTCCGTATTGTTCTGGTACTTTATATTTCTGAAAAACCACCGGCCCAATCTGGGTAAAATCAATACAGCGGCAACTACAAAAATGGATACCGAAGTTGCAAAACCGAACCAGTATCCCGGACCCTGCGCATCGCCTGCCGTACCCGCAATCACCGCCAGAACACCAAGTGAAAGAGTATCTGTTACAAGCGTCCCGCCCATTGACATGGTAACCGGTGTATTTTTGGTTATTCCAAGCCTCTCTACAATTGGATAGGCCAGCAGGGTGTGAGAGCCCACAATAGCTCCCAGCAAAAGAGATGTGCTTACAGAATATTCAAGAAAATAGATTCCCAGCAGATAGGCTCCTGCAGCCGGAAAGAAATATGAAATACTTCCAAATCCTATACTGCGGTTTCTCAGTTTTTCGAACCGGTTCAAATCGATCGATAGTCCTGCCATAAACATCAGGTAGAGCAGTCCAACCGTCCCCAAAAGTTCAATGGTGCTGTCGCGCTCCAGCAGGCCGAGCACACTGGGCCCCACCAGCGTCCCTGCCAAAATGATTCCCACAATGCCGGGTATACGCAGCTTACTGAAAATAAGGGGTGCCAGCAGAATGATCAGCATCACCAGTGCAAAGATCATTACCGGATCAGAAAAAGGCAGTGAAAAGGATAAATTATCGTTCATAAACAGGCTTTTGTATTGAGTGCAAATGATACGAATCGAAACAGTGAGATACTATCCGAATCAGTTCAGGCCTAAGCTGCAGAGGTTTAACCGGCTGGTTCATTTGTTGTAATTACAAATATAATCAGAGGTTCATCTCCGGTATTGCTCACGGCGTGATGTGCCTCCCCCCGGACTGTTGTAACGCTGCCTTTTCGAACGGGAACTGTTTTAACTTCACCATGTGCATTTTCTTTCTCGTGGTACTCCCCTTCTCCGCTCATGACTACATATAGCTCCTGTTCATTTCTTGTACCATGAGTGTGAAATCCGGCGCTGTCTTCACTGCCCGGCAAAATCATGTATGCGCCAATTCTGTTATTTACAAGTTCACCCTCGCCAAACAGCTGCAGCAGATATACCGTCCCCGTACCGCCATACATTTGCTCTCTCTTATCGTACCGGACCACTCCCCTTGGCTCTTCACCACATGGAAATACTTTCGGGGAAAAATAGGCGGCCACAAGCTCATCAATGGTGTGTTTTTCACTGTCTGAGAGTTCTTTTCTTTTTCTACTCATTGGTATATTTGAATAATGTACGTGATTGATTCTACTTACTTCATATTACCCAACATAATGCACAACCTCATTCATTCTTGAAAACCAAAATTTGTCAACTGTTTCCAAACATATTACAATTCCTTTAACTTAAAGTATGTAAATCATTTAAACGCTTCTGCAAATAATCTACGTTTATGAAAACACAGGCAGCATTTATCAGGCACTCTGCAAAATGGCTAACTCTATTTATCGTTCTCGTCTTAGCGCCACTCGGTTTAGCACTGGTTGGTCATACCGGGGAGTATCGCGGATTCTGGGTTGAATTTGGGGTTGCACTCGGTTTTATAGGCCTTGCGATGATGGGCTTGCAATTCGTGCTTACCGCAAGATACAGTAAAATAGGTGCACCATTTGGCATGGATGAGCTTCTTCAGTTTCATGGTAATGCAGGATATTTTGCCTGGGCATTTATTTTGGGGCATTTTATTATTCTGTTTCTGGCAGACAGTGAATTTTTAAAGTTTCTGGATCCTACCGAAAATCTTCCGCGAGCCTTAGCTTTGTCTGCCGTAATTATTGCAATTACAGCATTGATAGTTACTACATATTGGCGGGAAAAACTGAATATTTTCTACGAATGGTGGCGTGCGTCTCACGGTCTTTTAGCTCTTTTTGTGGTTTTTGTGGGAACTGTTCATATTATGCAGGTCAGTTTTTATGTGTCAGAGATCTGGCAGCAGGTTCTCTGGATTGCGATGTC
>CAZKIZ010000185.1:4605-6763 GCA_964552935.1 uncultured Rhodohalobacter sp.
ACAATCGTGTCTGGCGTCCATATCAAATGAAAAAGCGCCCCTGGGAAATTGTATCCATAACAGAAGAAGTGGACGGAACCTGGACGCTTGAATTTGAGCCTGCGGGCCATGATGGATTAAGTTTTAAAGCAGGACAGTTTGTATGGGTTACAATCGGAGATACACCGTTCAGTATTCAGCAGCATCCATTTACCATCTCGTCGTCTGCAGAAAACAGAAACATCACTCTAACTATTAAAGAGCTTGGAGATTTCACATCCCGGGTTGGTGAACTGGAAATCGGTACAACTGCATTCATTGAAGGGCCTTACGGTAATTTCACACTTGAATCTAGTAAATCTCAGCACAATGTGTTTATCATTGGGGGAATTGGTGTTACCCCGGCCATCAGTGTGCTTCGAACGCTGCGTGACCGCGGAGATCAGCGGGAAATCACCGTTATCTACGGTACGCCGTCGAAAGAACTTACGCCGTTTTACGATGAATTCAGGGAGCTGTCTGCAGAACTGAATCTGAAAGTTGTACATGTATTGGAGGAACCTGATGATTCCTGGGATGGAGAGACCGGATTTATCGATGAGGATATTTTGAAGCGACATCTATCTGAAAAGCTCTCGAAATCAGAATTTTTCATCTGCGGCCCTCCGCCGATGATGGATGTCGTAGAAGAAACTCTTAACGACTGGGGCGTTCCCGTTTACAAGCTCCATTCCGAACGATTTAATATCGCATAACGAAATGAACTACCTCCGGCAGAGCCCACGAGGTATCAAATTTAAGCCTTTAAATTTAGACATAAATATAAGTTTTTTCAGGAGTGTCCCCCTTTTGCCGACCCAAAGGATGGACAATAAAATCACTCATAAATTAATACCGCATGCTACACGTATACATCCGTCGAACCGTTTACTTAATTGTAATTATTCTAATAGTTGCTGCAGCTGTTTTTGCTCTCAGTTGATGCGATTTAAGGCTTCAAGAAGTTCATCCGCCTCATCCATTGTATTGTAGTAGTGTGGCGAAATTCTCAAAATGGACTCAACTCCTTTAGATCTCATATCAATAACTCCGGCTGTTCGGGAGGCTGCACTTGTGTTGATTTTTTTCTCCCGAAGCCGGTCCACCAGCTCTTCCGGCTGGTGTTGATCAAACCCAACCGATACAATCGCGCACTGATTCTCTCCGCGATCAAAGATCCGTGCGCAGGGCATTTCTTTCAATTTTGATCGCACGTACTCCGCCAGTTTAAGTGACCGATTTGCAACAACGTCGATTCCCACTTCCATTGCGTATTCTGCCGCGGCGCCGAGGCCGAGGATCAGTGCATGGGAAAACTCCCAGTTTTCGAATCGGCGAGCGTCCGGTTCAAGCGTGTATTTATTCGGCTCTGTCCATGCCGCGCCGTGGGTATCGGGGAAAAGTGGCTCCATACCACGTTCAAGCATGCGGTTTGAGACATAAAGAAATCCGATACCGCGCGGGCCACGCAGAAACTTGCGAGCGGTAGCGGCCAGGAAGTCACACTTTAGGGTTTCCACATCTACCGGAATTTGTCCCACCGCCTGGCAGGCGTCCAAAATAAACGGCACATCCGCTTCTCTGCAGATTTCACCGATAGCCTGTGCATCCTGTACCAGCCCGGAGTTTGTGGGGATCCAGCTCATCAGAACCAGTTTTGGATGTTTTTTCATGATCAGCTTCCGGACCGATTCGGGATCCACGCCCCCGGACGATAGATCATCAGCCCGAACAATTTCAACTCCAAATCGATTCGCAAGGCTCAGCAGCATGATTTGGTTTGAGGAGTAATCGACGTTGGTTGTAAGAATCGCATCCCCCCGCCGGAAATCAAATGCACTGAGCGCCTGCGATGTAGCCACGGTGGCGTTCTCAACCATTGCAATGTTGGATGGCTGAGTTTGAATCAAATCAGCAACCGACTGGTAAGCCTTTTTAGTCCGATCATTTTCCTGTTCAGCCGCTTCATATCCGCCGATCCGGGCTTCAAGATTCAGATGTTCATGTACGGCCTCGATCACCGGCTGCGGCATGAGTGCAGCCCCGGCGTTGTTCAGATGATTTCGATGGCGGCAGCCGGGAGTATCATCCCGCCATTTTTGGAGAAGGTTTTGATTGGATAGCTCTTCAGATCGGTTTT
>CAZKIZ010000186.1:0-6758 GCA_964552935.1 uncultured Rhodohalobacter sp.
ACGAGTTCCATAAGCAGTTACTTTTTTAATTGTGCATTCAATAGCTGTTTAGGTATCTTTTCGTCTCTCTTTTTACCGGAATTAAAAATAACTCTTAGCTTCAGCACGTTTAATGAATCGTTCATCCGGTCTGAAGCTTACGAACCGCATCACCATTAACTGTTAATCTCTCTATGGATATTGCATCAATTTTCGCTCAGCACCGCACGCGAAACATCTTTTTTGCTTTTTTATCCTGGCTGACCGCCTTTGTTGTTTACACCCTAACCGTAGCACCTACAGCCTCTTTTTGGGATCCCGCTGAGTATATCGCTATCTCGCACACGCTTCAGGTTGCGCATCCTCCCGGCTCGCCATTCTTTGCCCTTGTTGGCCGTCTGGTCTCTATGTTTGTACCTACGGATTATGTGGCTCTCAGCATCAACATGATCAGCGTTACCGCCTCAGCCTTCACTATCATGCTGCTTTACCTGGTAACCATCCGGCTGATTGAACAGTTTCGAGGGCCTCTGGATGATCTCGACATTACCGATAAAATTGGAAGCTATGGCGGTGCACTTCTCGGTGCATTTACATTTATGTTTACCCACACTCAGTGGTTTAATGCTGTTGAAGCCGAGATGTACGGATCATCTACTTTCTTTACAGCTCTCGTTGTATGGCTCGCCTTAAAGTGGTCGGCAAACTATAAAAAACCACACTCCGAACGGTGGCTGATCCTCATTGCCTACCTCTTTGGAATCGGAATTGGTGTTCACCTGCTTAATTTACTGGCGATCTTCTTTGTAGCACTGATCATCTATTTTACGATCTACGAATTTAACGTCAAGTCTTTCTTGATAACCGTTGTGGCTTCAATAGCCTGCTTTTTAACGGTCTACCCTATCACAATTATCAATCTGCCCAACCTGGCAGATGAAATTGGCACCGCGACCTACGGGCTGATCGGTCCGTTTACCTACATGGCGGTTATTATTGGTGCAATTATATTTGGACTGTACTACACGCACAAAAAAGGGAAACGTTATCTGAATATGATCATCCTCTGCTACATGATGATTATGATCGGGTACTCCAGCTACGCGCTTGTGATTATACGATCGCAGGCAGATCCGCCAATTGATGAGAACGATCCCTCTACACTTACCGAATTTGTGAAGTACCTCAGCCGGGACCAGTATGGAACGGCACCACTGTTAAGGGGGTACACCTACAATAACCGCACTGGTAACATTGACCGCACACAAGAAACATTCCTTCCCCGAAGGCATTCAGGCCAGGGACGTCATCTGCAGTATTACGCAAATTTTGACAGCGACTGGGAGTATTTCTGGAGCTACCAGGTGAATCATATGTACCTGCGCTATTTTAACTGGAATTTTATCGGGCGCGATTCTGACATACAAAACGCCCACTGGGTGTCAGGATTTTCGGACAGCCGCCATAAAGATAACCCGGCCCACTCCTACTACTTCTATTTACCGTTTCTGTTTGGTTTGATTGGTATGATCTATCATTTTCAAAAAGACTGGAGGAGGGGTCTGTCCGTGCTGGCGCTATTTGTGCTCACCGGCCTGGCAATTATATTCTACCTGAATCAAACCCCGTTTGAACCCCGCGAGAGAGATTATGCCTACGCGGGATCCTTTTTTGCTTTCTCGATCTGGATAGGCCTTGGTGCCACCGGTATTCTGGAACTGTTCAAAAATTTGGTCTCTGACAACAAAGCGACCTCCTATGGAATGCTTGCCGTTATGCTGATGGCCGTTCCTGCATGGATGGGATATCAAAACTATCCGAGCCACGACCGAAGCGAGCGATTCGTAGCGCGTGATTACGCCTACAACCTGCTCAATTCCGTTGAACCGAACGCAATGCTCTTTACCAACGGCGATAACGATACGTTTCCGCTCTGGTACCTCCAGGAGGTTGAAGGGATCCGTACGGACGTGAGGATTGTCTGCTTGAGCCTGTTGAATACAGACTGGTATATCAAACAGATGCGCGACAGACAGACTCACGAATCGCTGCCGCTCCCCATCACATTTACTGACGACGAGATCCAGCAGATTACATCTCAGTTTGATCTTCACCAGCCCCGGAATATCAACATTCCGGTCGATAAAGATCTCCTGAACAGGGTGTTTTCTGGTGAATCAATCGAGCTGGCAAGCAACGATCTTTCGCCTATGATTCAAAACCAGATTGCAATGGCTGTACCGTTCTCCATCCCTGTGGAGGAGCTCGATGATGAAGTCTCCTGGTTTTTAGAAGGTCGCTCAGCCGGACGGGACAGAGATGGAAACGAGCGGTTCTACTTACAGGCACAGGATATTGTTGCGCTTGAGCTGATCAGGGAAAATCAGTGGCTGCGGCCCATCTATTTTGCGAACACCGTGGCCGGCGATGGTCAGCTTGGTCTGCAGGATTACTTTCAATTCGAAGGGAAGGCGTTTCGCGTGGTGCCTAAAAAACGAACCGGCACCGGTCAGTTTGGTTATATCGATCCGGAAGTTCACTCAGAACGCCTGGCAGGATTTCAGTTTAATAAGTGGAACAGCCCAACAGTCTACTTCGATGAGAATATACGCCGGATGCTTAGCAACTATCGCTACAGCTTTATGCAGCTCGCCGACACCTACATGCGTCAGGGCGACATTGAGCAGGCAGGCTACTGGCTGAAGTATGGTGAGGATATGATCCCGTTCAGAAAAATCGAGAACGACTGGATGATTGCCACACTCTACTCCTACCGCTTTATGAGAGCCGAAGAACTTGAACGTTCTGCCCGACTTTCTGACTTTGTCAGCCATCGGCTCAAACACGAGCTTACGTACGATATGAAAGAGATTGAGAGTCTGGAGCGGGATATTAACCGGCTCGATGACAGGTCGCAAAATGCGCGCGCCAATGCGCGAATGGACCGGTACCAGTCTCTTCAAAATCAGATGCAGCAAAAATCACGGCAGCGTGACGAGATGATGCAGGATATAAACTTCAGCATCAGCCTGCTTACAATCCTGCAGCACAATCTTTATGAATCAGGCAGTGATGAGCTTGCTGAAGATTTATTCATAGCTGTGAACAGGATTACTGACGGCCGCCTGAGCCTGCCGGACGGCGCCGAGGCTACCCGAAACGAAGTGAATCGATTTGGACTGGGAATTTAATCTTACTAAACTGGGTGTTATATTAACACCTGGTACAATTATAAAAAGAACAGCTGTTCAGGTTTTCAGCTGACTAAACTTTTGCAATAAAGACGTATGATTCACGAATTCACCAGCGAAAATGTTAACGAAATTGCCAATGTCCTTGAAGTAAAAGCAAAGACTATCGGCAATGATTTATTCCGGTTCGAACTTGTTAATGATGAGGAGAGCCGTAAGCTGGCGCTCGAAATTCACCTGGGCCTCTCCGTTGATAACAAGATGATGAATATGGTTTCGGTGTACAGCGGAGGCACGTTCCTTCAGCTTCATAACTGCACTGCTTTTGTGGCCAGCAAAATGCTGAAACAGGTTACCTTTTTCGGGAAACAGAACGGGATCACATCCGGCCTGATTGTAGAAGTCGGAGCCGGCTGCAGCCTCTATGCAAACGTGAGCGATGAAGTGCTGACCGGTGATTTCACAAAACTGCCTGAAGACCTGATGATGTGCGGTGTGGCCTTATCGCTCACTGAAACAGAAGGGTTTGATGACTTTACCTTTGATGAAGATAATGTTTCCTGACCCCGAATCTTCCAAAAGCCTTCCTAAACTGGCCGTCTATAATCCATCCGGCCATCCCCTGCCCTTTCAGAGTGAATTTATTCCAATAATGCTTCACTCTATCGAAGCAGGTGAGAACGCAACTTTTCTAAGTGTAGAAATCGTTTTCACCGACGAAGACGAAATCGTCAGAATCAATACAGAATATCTCGAAAGAGATTACGTCACAGATATTATCAGCTTCAGATACGACGAGGATGAATCAAACAGCGCTATTGAGGGAACTCTCTACTGCTGTGCACCCAGGATTGAAGAACAGAGCAGAGAGCAGAATACCGACAGTGTAGAGGAATTTCTAAGAGTTGTCGCACACGGTCTGCTTCACCTGACCGGTTATAACGACCAGACTGAATCGGAGAAGAAACAAATGACCGGCCTTGAGGACAAATATCTCAAAACCGTACTGGGCCGGGCGTGAGTTCTGAGGGCTACACGCTGCTTATCGTAGAATCCTCAACACTGGCGCGGCAACTACAGAAACTGCTGCCGCAAAACATATACGTGGCAGCAACCGACGGCTATCTCTGGACTCCCTCCTTTCGCAGCGATACATTCAGGCTCGGTAAAAAGGCAGTTCCTGACAAAGCAGGTATACGAAAGGAGCTGCTCAAGGAGTCGAAAAAGTCTGTTCGCATCATCATAGCTACCGACAGCGATCCGGCCGGTGATTTTATAGCCTGGACACTATCAAAACATTTGAAAGAGTCTCGCTTGCTCCGCGGCAATCTGCAGGCGATCAGCAAGAGTGCCGCAATGCAGCTCATAAACGACACTGTACTCCTTGATTATTCAAAGCTTCACAAAAGGCTCGAAAATCGCTATATCATACGTGAACTGTGGAGTACTCAATTTCCGGGATTGGATATGACGGCTGCAGGTGCCGCTTCGCTGTTTGGATCACCGGCACTATTTCAGCATTTCAAATCGGACGAGGGAGGAATTTATCGAACGCTGAAACCGGTTTTAGCGATGCACGGAACAGGCATTGAGAATTTTCAGAGGATAGATGAGGCCATATACGATACTCTTTTTCCCTTATCGACCTACGAGGTTCTGGAGCGGGTATCAGCGGCTGAAAGTGATTCAAATTTTAGCGACCGGCAGAACCGGCTCAACAAACTATTTGTGACTCCACATCCCCACACCGGCGAGGGACTGATTACCTACCCGAGAACCGACTCCCGTGCGTTTTTCAAAAGAAACTGGGACGAAATCAGAAGTCAGTGGATTCAAAGAGAGCCGCTCGGTAATTTTAGTCCCCCGGCACTACAGCATACTGAAGATCCGAAGAGTGCACACGATTCGATCCGGCCCACAAACCTTAACAACGATCCGGAATATATCAATAAGCATATACCCGGGGAGCTGGCTTCAATCTACTCGGTTATTTATTCGCAGACTCTGCGCGCAATTTCAATGCCCGGGCCCGTCCGTTCAGCTTTCAAAGCGAACACAAAGGACGCCGTTTTCATATCATCCAGTGATATAGATCTGAACAAACTTCGGCTGCTGCCGGTTTTAACAGTTTCAAGGTTTGGCCAACTTTTGAACAATCTTGGCGTTATGAGGCCGTCGCGGTTTGGCAGCTTCCTGGACCGGGCCATAAATATGCAGCTGATTGAGATATCGCCTGATCAAACCGTACATCCCGGAAAAACCCTGATTGAACACCTGCCTGATGCGGAAAAATACAGTAAAATTTTAACCCGGCTAAAGGCTGAGGCTGATAAACCGGACATGAAACCTGAAACCATTCTTGAAATATTAACGTCTTAGTCTGCATGACCAAAGAAGAATCAACGGAAACAAATCAGACTACATCCATTCGGGAGATCCTGAGTCGTTATTTTAAATTTTCTGAAGAACCTGTTGAGGACTCAGGTCAGCCGAAGCGACGTCCACCCCGAAAAGATGAAGCTTCTACCCGACTGAAGCTATTGAAGCCGATTCCGTGGCTGCTTGGACTTCTGTTTATCTTTTCTTTCTACTGGGATTTTAACGGCGTTCAACTATCCGCAGGAGCATTTGATCTGAATTTCAATGGGTTGCTTCGAATTATCTCAATCAGCGGTTTGATTGGATTTCTGACCAACAGGATTGCTATTACCATGCTGTTTCGTCCCATGAAAAAGCGTCCCTTGCTGGGACAAGGCTTGATTCCGGCCCATAAAGAGAGAATTGCAAAACGTCTTGCCGCATCCGTAGCTGATGATCTGATTAATCCGAAGCTTATTCAGAAAAAGATTGAAGAGTCAGGGGCGATCAGAAAATACCGTAACAAAATGGTGGGCAGCATCAACGAAGTAGTTCTTAAAACCGAGTTTAGGTCAGATCTGAAACGATGGCTCTCATCAAGGCTGCACGAAATGGTTAACGATAGAAGTTTCAGGGAACGGCTCGCTTCCGGTATTACGGACGAAGTGGAACAATCAGCTTCTGACAGCTCCATAGATAAAGCCGCGTTGAAAGCCTACATGTTCTTTAGAGGCAGAAATATTCGCGACATCGTGGATGCCGCCCTGGTGAAGCTTCCCGGTAAAATTGAGCAGGAATTCTCGGTCGTTGACAGATATCTCGACAGGCTTCCCGAGGTTTTGGAACAAAACATTGAGTCTATTGATCAGTTTGCAGCCCAGCTTCTCGAACGACTGATTCATCAGCTAAATGTGGAAAAAATTGTTGAGGAAAACCTGCGCAGTTTCGATGAAAGTAAACTGGAACAGATGATTAAAGGGGCGTCCAATGAACAGCTCAATACTATCCAGTATCTCGGGGCAGTTCTTGGAACCATCGGAGGTTTTGTAATCTGGGAACCCATTATCAGCCTTGTGATTATCGGCACCCTGTTTGGCACCCTCTATCTTATGGACCTGCTCCTGCAGAGATAAGAAATCTATATCGATGAACAGATATGAATCGAATACGTGTAGTTTACGCAGGATACACCCGCACTTTGGGCAATTATATTTGTTAAATTTTTATTAT
>CAZKIZ010000187.1:0-1768 GCA_964552935.1 uncultured Rhodohalobacter sp.
CTGCTTACATTAAGCACAATAGGAATACTGCTTATTTTTTTGCTGAGCTCATGCGGTGTCAATGAAAGAACAGATTTTCCGGAAGATGAGATTCGTCAGCTTGTAGAAAATTTTCGCGGCGATGTTGGTGTCTACATTTTAGACCTGGAAAGCGGGGCTGATTTTAGTTTAAACGGGGACACACTGTTTCCAACGGCAAGCACAATTAAGATACCGATTATGATTGGACTGTTTGATAAAATGGATCAGGGTGAAATCGGGTACGGCGACACAGTACTGTACGATGGCGAGCATGATGATACATGGGGTAATGATATTATCAACCAGCTGCAGCCGGGAGCTGAGGTTGAGGTAAAGCGGCTGATACACCTGATGATGTCTACATCGAACAACACCGCAAGTTTATGGAATCAGCACCTGGCCGGCAACGGAACAAGAATTAACGAGCTGATGGATGAACTTGGGTTCACAGACACGAAGGTAAACTCAAGAACAGACGGAAGGCATTCAAATTGGGAGAGATACGGGTGGGGACAATCCACACCAAAAAACCTCGCCGAAATGTTGCTTCAGATGCACCGCGGTGAACTGATTAGCCGGCACGCTTCAGAAAAAATGTACCGGATCATGACGCGTAATTTCTGGGACGGTGAGTCGCTCTCCCAAATTCCTCCATATGTAAACGTTGCTTCTAAAAACGGTTCAGTATCCCGGTCTAAAGCGGAAGTACTGTTTGTAAACGGGCCGTCAGGTGACTACCTGTTCAGTGTAATGACAAAAAACCAGGAGGATGACAGGCGTGAAGACGATAATGAAGGATTTGTTCTGTTAAGGGAGATTTCGGCGCTGCTCTATTCACATTTTGAACCCGGTGACAGCTGGTCACCAAACCCTGAGATGGCAGAGTTTTAACACAGGTAGAAAATTGAACAAAAAAATCCCCAGCCTGTCAAGCGGAGGATTTTAGCTATCAGTAACCACTAAAATTTTTATAATTATTTTATGGCGTTAATACTCTCTTTTTAGCGAACCGGGTATTCTGCCAGCTCATCAACTATCATCTGCAGAATCTGCTCTCTCTGACTGCTCTCTTTTTCATAGCAGCCACTTGAAAGATCTTTTGCAAGCTGGATCAATTCATTCTTTGATCTCTTTTTCAAAGCAAATGGATCCTCTCTGTTATTGCTGGTTCTATTGGATTTATCAGCCATGTTGTTACTCCACATTTAATGCTTTATTCCTCATGATTTTAGCTTCCATGCTGTGCTGGGTATGCGGAGCTGCCATCAGGCGCTCTCTTGCAATCGGTTTCCCTGTGACTTTACATATTCCGTATGTTCCATCTTCAATTCGCTGAAGAGCTTTCTTCAATCCCTTTATAAATTTTTGAGTTCTCTCCAGTAATCTCATATTTACCTGCATTGCCGCCTCAATCGAGGCGATATCGGCCACGTGATGCTGGTTGGATGTCAGGTCTGAACTGTTGTTTTCGCGCATTTCGTGGATACTTTCCAGGAGGAAATTTATCTCATCTTCGCCATCTTTAATTTTCTTAAGTATCAGATTTCGGAAAACACGGAGCTCGTCAACGGTTAATGAACTATCTTGTGTTGTTGTGGGTCTGTCGATTAAAGCATTCATGGTTCTGAAGTTTTATGTATCTGTTGATATTATCTGTACATAAACTCGGGAAAACTTCTAAACCAAAGTATAGGGCTGAGTCTGATCTTGATGTAGGCGGATTCCCTACAAAGTGTAATACCACGTA
>CAZKIZ010000187.1:1868-6755 GCA_964552935.1 uncultured Rhodohalobacter sp.
ACGTATCAAATCGACCTCAGTTTTCTGCTTAAAAACTGATGCGGAGCCCGAGAGTTGAAAAGTTGGTGAGCTCAACTGTTGTGTAGGGGAAGAGGTTATAACCAAGGGTAAAGGTGTGAATACCGGACGTGTTGAGAGTGGAGCGTGCTGTAAAATCCCTGATTCTGATTTCATGTTTCAGGAACATCATTCCCACGGTGTCCTCTTTTCTGAAATCGATACCTCCGCCAAACCAGAGCCTTGCAATGTATGATCTATACAGGTCGTAGCGTCCCCAAATGGTCTGAAGATTCAGGGATGAGTGGTTATCGAAAGAGAGGTCAGTACCGAAATTGGTCCTGTAGATCGGTGAAATAGCAGCCGTAAACGTAGTCGATTCATTTCTGAAATCGTATCCGGAAGAAATATAGTGCCGGTCACGGGAAGGATTCTGCCCAAACTCAAAATCCTGAACTTCGTAAAAGAGCTCCTGCAGCCACAGAACTTCAAAGTCTCCTATATAATCCACGTCCGGTCCGCGCACCATAACGGGCACAAGCAGTTCGGTTGCCGTAAAGCCGCCGTGGTTCCCCACGCTGCTGTATATGGTTTTAGCATACTTTTGATCATTAAACGATACCGCAATATCCCCCGAATTTGGATTCATCAGATAGTTGAACACTTTTACAGGGGTTGCCGGGTAGGATAATTCGAAACTAAACAGAAGCCACTCATCAGCGGTTAAAAACTCTCCATTGTACCCGTTTTCGTAGTAATCAAAAGGGTCCTCGCCTTCATATGTGTATTGAACCGCGTTATCGCGATAGGTGAAATAGAACACAGCTTTTTCTGAATACCCCTTCACAACTTCGTCACTTAGTTTGTAGAAAGTGAAGTCGAGCTCGGTATTCTGCAGGAGAGTTCGTGCAGCATCATCTGTATCTATATTTTTATGCAGGTATATTGATGGGTAGGAAAAGGTTTCTACAATGTGGCCGAAGCTCTCTTTTATATCCTTGTCAATTTCAATTCCTCTGCCAAAGACCATACCGTGATCTGAATAGATAATGACGTTTATATCATCATCAAGCTTAGATAAATATTGGCCGATTGCCGTATCGAACTCGCGTAATTTATTCCTGTACTCCACTTCTCCGTAAAAATGGCCAAACGTATCTATAGCATACCAGTAAAACTCAATTACCGGATACTCATCAAACAGGTCGAGCGTATTCATTAGTGCCGCCTTGTTTAGCCGGTTAAAAAGAGGAAGTCCGTAAATGAGGTTCGCACGTGCCGGACGATGCTTGGAGAGTGCCATCTTTAAAAAGGAATCGATAAGGGTGAGCGATTCAGTATCTTCGTATTCAGGAATTTCCCACCCTACGAGAGGTCCTTCGCTGCTGGGGGTAGCATCGCGAATGTTCGAAATAACAAAGGGTGTTTTGGATGGATAGTAGGTAATGGCTCGTTCCAGAAGACCGGTTTCACTAAAATAATTTTCAATTTCCGGCAGATTTCCGGCTTGGATTTCCTCCTGCAGAACATGTATAGATACCGCATCCAAATGAATGAGAAGCAGTTTAGGGGGATCGGATGCTTCTGCCTTTTGAAATAATCCAAGACATAAAAGAAGCAGCATAGCAGTATAAAAAAACTGTATGCCGATCTCCCTAAAAACATTTTTCTTTCGATTAACCATGTACTTTATTTCGGCTACCCGAAATCCGTTCTGCTGGATCATGACTGAGTCGGGGTTCAGGTATTAGCGTATCTATTTTCTTTTAGATTTTCTCAATAACGTCCACATACCGGCTCCCGCCCAGCCTGCAGCAGCTCCTACACCCATTGCCAGGAATAATGCAGAGGTCAGGTTGCTGTGTTGGATATTGCTTACCACTATATCAGTCACAAAGCGGAGTATAACTGCAAGCATATAGCCAACAATAAACGTACCTATAATATCTCTCAGCGCTATATTGAAGTAGAGGTAGGTTCCAAAAGATGCCACAGTTCCAAGAGCAAACCACGTGACCAGAAACAGTGGGTCCGTGAAATTAAGCTGATGCGGGGCGGCTGTTGAAATAGGAATGCCGGCGGCAATGGTGGCAACTACAATAGATACAAACTTACGATTCTTTTTCACCTGGACAATATTGATTATTTAAAACCTAACGGACAGAATTGTAATTTAGGAAATATCCCGGCCAATTTATTTTGAATTCAATTATTTCTGAGATTGAAAAGTGGGATCAAATTAAGGATGGATATACACAAATAATTTGCTTTTATTCCACGAACCAAAGTTCTTGAAAACGCTTTTTTTCGTAATGATAGACGATTGGCTGGAAAATTGATTTTTGATCATAAACAATGAAACAGAACAAACAGGGAGCCTGAAAGTTTGGAGCAACAAAACAACAGCGAAAAGGGAAAAATCGGAACGGTCATTTTTTACTCGGTAGTAGCTGCGCTGGGTGGATTTCTGTTTGGATTCGATAGCGGAGTGATTAACGGAACGGTTGATGCCCTTCAGAGGGCATTCGATTCAGATGCCGTTGGAACCGGATTTAACGTAGCTTCTATGCTCCTTGGTTGTGCCGCGGGCGCATTTTTCGCAGGAACTCTTGCTGATAAATATGGCCGTAAACCGGTGATGATCATAACCGCAGCGGCGTTTATCTTCAGCGCATGGGGCTCGGGAGTTGCGGGAAGTTCAGCTGTTTTTGTCTTTTTTCGCATAACCGGCGGGCTTGCTGTTGGAGCCGCAAGTATCCTGGCTCCGGCGTATATCAGTGAGATTGCACCGCCAAAAATCAGGGGGAGTCTGACTACACTTCAGCAGCTGATGATCGTTGTTGGGCTCTTTGCCGCATTTCTGAGCAACTATATGATTGCCGGTGCAGCAGGCGGGGCATCAGCAGCGTTGTGGGGCGGCTTTAGTGCGTGGCAATGGATGTTCTGGGTAGAAATTATCCCGGCCTCCATTTTTTTCATTTGTCTTTTCTTTATTCCTGAATCGCCGCGATATCTGGTGGCATCAGGCCGAATTGATGAGGCGAAAGCGGTACTTAACAGCGTGGCAGACCCCGCTGAAACCGATTCAAAAATCGCCGACATAGAATCAACAATTGATAAAAACAGCAGGCCAAAGCTATCAGACATCGTCAGTAAGTATACCGGTAAAATTCATCCAATTGTGTGGGTTGGGTTTGGCCTGGCCGTCCTTCAGCAGTTTACAGGAATAAATGTGGTTTTCTACTACGGTGCAACGCTATGGCAGGCCGCCGGATTTACCGAGGAGAATGCGCTGCTTCAAAACGTAATCAGCGGTTCTGTGAATGTATTCTTTACGTTCGTGGCAATCGCGCTGGTGGACAGGGTGGGGCGTAAACCTCTGTTGATGATCGGGGCACTTGGCCAGGCGGCGATGCTCGGAGTTCTTGCACTGATCTTTGGAACAGCTACTATTGCCGAGGGAGGTAATCTTCAGCTTGAAGGCAATATGGGCCTTTACGCTCTTCTGGCCGCCAACGGCTACATCGCTTTCTTTGCATTCTCGTGGGGACCGGTAATGTGGGTTATGCTGGGTGAGATGTTTCCCAACCGATTCCGTGGGTCTGCTCTTGCGTTTTGCGGCCTGTCTCAATGGCTGGCCAATTTTGGCATCACCATGACCTTCCCGATATTTCTCGCAAATATAGGCCTTGGGTTTTCCTACGGCATTTACGCATTCTTCGGTTTTGTTGCCTTTTTCTTCGTCAAGAAATTTGTGAAAGAGACGAAAGGCCGAACGCTCGAGGATATTTCCCGCGACCTGGAAGGGCAGTAGTATGTGTGATGTGTTGAGATGAAATGAGTCTTGTAAAAACAAATAGGCTATCTGTTGACTCAAAGCTCTTCGAGGCAGATTCATTCGTCAGCCCGCAACTACAGCGTGCAGACGAGCCCCCGGCTGACGATTGCTTTTTTCGTCTGTCGGGTAGGTTAAGGTTTGGTTTGGTCTAAACATGGTATGTCTGTTCAACAGCTGAATAAAGATCTATCTCCTGGCTGGTTACGCGGACGGTTTTCGTTTGGTGAATGACAGACATACCATGTTTTCCCGGTTTGACATTTTTTCAAATCTCAAATGAAAAAACGACATACATGGCGGGTTGATTTGACATTTTTTCAAGCCGTGATACTGCATAAAACAGTTGGCACAGGTATTGTATGAAACTTAGTGAAGTGTTGATATAAAACACATCAAATTTGATTCGTAATTATAACAAACAGATAACCTAAACTTTGGAGGTAACAGCCATGAGAAACCGAAATCTTCCAGCTATGTTTGCGGATCGAAATTCAGATGTAACCAGTTTGAGCAACTGGATGGACCGCGTGTTTGATGAAGTTGTCAACCGAAATTCCGGCACATTCGTACCTACGCTGAACGTGTCTGAAACTGACAAGACATTCGAAATTAGTGTAGCTCTTCCCGGTATGAAGAGAGATGACGTTGAAATACATTATGAAAACGATATCCTCACCATAAGCGGCGAACGCAAATGGAAACATGAGGAGAAAGAGGATGGTCGGCGGTATCACAGGGTAGAGTCTGGATACGGATCTTTCAGCCGGTCGCTTCCGCTGCCAAATTTTGTGGACTCCGAAAATATCTCCGCACAGTTTGAAAATGGTGAATTGATCATAACGGCTCCGAAACTGAAAGAGAAAGCCGGTAAAAAGATCGAGGTTAAATAGGAACACCAAACAACTTATCTAACCGATGAAAGGCCGTGACAGAAATCACGGCCTTTTTCATTTTTGTCCATCGTAGAGGCGCTCTTTACGGGACGCCCAGAGAGATCCTGATGTAATGAACAGGAGCGGACAGTTTCCCTTCTAAATTAATTTATCTAACAA
>CAZKIZ010000188.1:0-3901 GCA_964552935.1 uncultured Rhodohalobacter sp.
GTAGTGAAATTTAGAGGGGTGTCTATCAATTTTTTCAATTTATGATGAACATCCCCTCGTTCCCCCTTTTCTCCCAAAGGGATCCCTCGCGGGGTAAGGGGAGTTTTATACTCATAATTTTAGAATCGAACTCAGTTTTAAAGTGATGGGTAACAATTGCCGATAAATACCCATCACTATTTTGAGCAGCACGCCTGATTTGCAAGCCATGATCCCCCGACTCCTCTATCTTAACTGGAAGCTTTTTCTTGCCCGCCTCACGCGGCTACAGGCGGCGCTTTTGATTGGTTACACGCTCTTTCTTATCGGGATGTTCATCAACATCATGGGAACAGCCGTTGTCGTCATTTTCCTCGATTCAACGACTACCCAGCTCGAGATGGACCTCCCCTGGCTGACGCCGGAAATGCACCATCTTATTCTGCTGACATTTGCCAACGTTTTCTGGCTGATCCATTTCTCCTTTACAAGCACCCGGTTAGTTAATATTGAAGAGAACCGTAAGCTGCTCGCCTTCGCCTATCCATCGCGCAATCTTGCGTGGCACCTGAACCTGATGAGCCTCTACCATCCGGTGAATATGATCTACAATTTTACATGGCTGGTTTTTCTCGGATTGCAGATTCACTCCGGAGTAAATATCCCTCTTCTGGTAAGTGCACTGCTCCTTAACTACGGCATTATCTACTCGGTAAAGCAGCGGTTCTTAAAACTTATGGAGCGGCGGTTCCGGCTTATTATTGGCAGCGGCCTTTTTATCTTTTTTGGAGTGATCCTGGCGGTAGCCGTCATTTCGCGCGATCCGCAAGCTATTTTAGGCCCGCTCGCCATTCAGCTCTCCCAGGTGATGGCGGTGCTCTACTGGCTGCCCGGCGGAATTCTCTACCAGTCGGCCACCAACGCATTCGCGCCGATTACAGCGGCACTCTTGCTGCTGATCACCCTGGCCGCAACATGGGCAGTTTTCCTGGATCATTACAGGCAGACGCGTACCGGACTTCTTAATCCATCGCAGAAAAAAATCAACAAGCAGATCAGCTCTCTTTGGGCGTTTTTAAAAAAGTGGATGGGGCCAAACGCAGGTAAATATCTCTATTATGTTGCCATTCACCCCTACAACAAACTGCAGCTTGTGGCCATCCTCATTATTCCGATCGTCTATATTCCCATTCTGCTTTTTATGGATTTTGGCATCATTACGCAGGTGCTGGTTCTTACCATGCTTGCGGCCATCCCGGTAGCTCTCCTGGCGATGGGAATGGCAAATATGTTTGGCTATGAACACCGGGAGATGCTTCTCCATCTTCAATTTCCCGTGTCGCTGAAAAATCAGCTGCAGGAGAGGTTTCTCGGCGTTATTACGATACCGATCATCCTCTTTTTTGTAATCACCGTGCTCGAAATCATCTATCTGCCGCAGCTGGGAACCGTTTACGGCATCTACATCGCCAACACGTTCTTTTTTCTCTGCTTCATGCTCTTTTTTATGTGGAGCTCGTTCTACCAGTATCAAACCGCGCAATACAGTACCTTCAGCTACAAGCATCCAATTGTGCCTCAAAAGGTAACTTTCACCATCTCTTTAATGATTTTCATCCTGGGATATGCGGTGTTTATCCCGCTTGAAGAGTGGCAGCTGTACCGGCTCTGGTTTATGGGAATTTTGATTGGCTTTATCTGCGTCTACCTGATGGCCAATATTGAACTGCTGGCCAATGCATTCAGAAAGAAGATTCTGCTTAAACTCTGGGGAGATTTTTAATCAATAGTGAATTAACCGATATGAAATACGCACTGAGTGTTCAAAACCTGGCAAAAGCTTACGATGATGTACCTGTACTCAAAGAGTTAAATCTCGATGTACCGGCAGGATCTATCTTTGGACTGATAGGGCCAAACGGCGCAGGAAAAAGCACATTTATTGGCGTACTGACCGGACTTCTCGAGCGGGATTCCGGCGAGATTCTGATTAACGGACGAGAAATGTCTCCCTCAAATGAACTCGAAATCAAAAAAGAGATCGCTTCTGTCCTCCAGCCGCCGCTTCTGTTTGAAAACTTCTCCAGCTACGAATTTACGACCTATGTCTGCGAAATGTACGGCACATCGGGCCCTGACCTGAACGACAAGATCAAGTCGCTCTTCACCTATTTTGAGATTGATGAATATCTATATGTGAAGGTGCGACAGCTCTCATCCGGCAGCCGCAAAAAGCTGGCGTTTTGCACCGCTATTCTCACAGAGCCCAAACTGCTTTTCCTGGATGAGCCGTTTGAAAGCGTGGATGTGATCTCCATCGGACGGATGAAAACCGTAATTCGCAAATTACGTGACAAAGGCATTACCGTTTTTATCACCAGCCATATCCTGGAAGTAGTAGAGAATCTGTGTGATGATATAGCCATCCTGAACAAGGGTGAGATACTGGCCTATCTGGATGCCAAATCACGCCGTGAACTCCAGAAAGACTCTAGCCTGAACGAAATTTTCGAGAATTACATCAATATGCGCGACTCGGGAGAGGAGACTCTGGACTGGATATGAAGATCATAAAATTGTGAAATTTTAATCCAATACTATTTCATAGAGAAGTTAGTTTTTAAGTATCATGACTAACGAGCTAACTAAACCCAAAACTGCATTCTTATGCCCCTAGTCGATAGTCTGTGACACGACCCTTCTCTCTACTTATACTGCTGATTGCTGTCGTCGGAGTTTATCTTGCCTTTACCGGCATTGAACCGGAACCAGTGCCAGAGCCACAGATCGAAAATCTGGAGCCTGAGGAATGGGTGATGGATGAATCACTGGCCAGGTACCTGGAAGAATTTGAGCTGGATTTTGAAGACGGGCTACACAGCCGGGGTATTCCGGGGGCTGCGGTTGCTATCGTGAAAGAGGGCCGGGTTGTATATCAAAAAGGATTTGGCGTAAAAAAGAAAGGGGAGCCCGATCCGGTAGATGAGAACACCGTCTTCAGGCTGGGAAGTGTTTCGAAAGGGTTTGCCTCGGTTCTGGCGGGACTCTATGTAGAGGAGGGATTGATAAGCTGGGATGGACCCGTATCCCAATACCTGGAAGCGTTCAGACTGAATGACCCGGAGCAAACCAGCCGGGTTCAAATCAGGCATCTGTTATCTCATACTTCCGGCTTACCGCGCCACGCATACACAAATTTAGTGGAAGACGGTCTCTACCTGGACCGCATCATACCCCGCCTGGAACAGGTTCCGCTGATCGCAAAAGAGGGCGAACAGCTTGCCTATCAAAATGCAGTCTATTCTGCGATAGAGAAAGTGCTGGAGGGTCAAACCAACGTCCAGTTCAATACACTTTTGGAGCAACGGCTGCTCGAGCCACTGGCGATGCATAATTCATCAACAAGCTATGACGGCATCATGAATTCCGAAAATAAAACCTCCCCTCATATTTACCACTCACGCACCCGGGGACACGTCCCCATTCCTCTGTCCCGGAAGTATTACAATGCGGTTTCATCCGGCGGAATCAATGCATCTGCCTCAGATATGGGAAAATGGTTACTTCTGCTTACAGGGCACTATCCTGAAATTATTTCTAATGAAACGCTGGCTCAACTTTACGATCCGTTCGCTACACTTAATAACCGACGGTTTAGCAGACACTGGGATGGCGTGAACCAGTCGCATTATGGAATGGGGTGGAGAGTGCTTGATAATCACGGTCAACGAATCGTATATCACGGAGGATATGTAAACGGATACCGCAGCGAGATCGCTTTTGATCCTGACACTGGAACGGGAATCTGCATTCTCATTAATTCCAACTCAGGCTATCCACTTACGGTAATTCCGGACTTCTTTAATCGCCTTAAAACGGATTCTCCGGATGTAGTTCAGAGTGAGGAAAGTGGTGAGATTTT
>CAZKIZ010000188.1:4001-6737 GCA_964552935.1 uncultured Rhodohalobacter sp.
ATTTTTGAAAAAAGTGAAAGGTGAAAAGTGAAAGGATGTCTACTTGCCATCTGCTTTGCCCAAGCTTCGTAGGCTAAGGAAAAGGGAAAATCGGCGGGCAAGACATAACCTGGTTCTAACATGAAACCTGTTGCCTGTCGCTTCTCAAACCAGGATTCCTGTCATGTCGACCGAAGCGCAGCGGAGTGGAGACATCTCCCTATCATTTGAATCAGCCAGGTAAAGCCCAAACTAATTCTTGCCCACACGAACACACCCCTGTTTTAGAAAGGCTCGCTTTGCAATATTTCTCAAACCTATCCCCTCTCTAGAAGGGAATTCGAAGCTCATCCCCTTCTTCCATCGGCATCTCACTGGGACTAAGGGAGACTTAAATCCCGCCAAGGATCTCTTTCAGGCGCTCCCATGATTTGTCTCTTGCCTCGCGGTTTTCAGGGGAAGCATCGGGACTGTCGCCGCTGCGCATGTATGCGTGTCCCGCCCCCTCGTAAATCACATACTCGAACTGGTTTTCAAACCTCTCCATACGCTCTTCGGTAGCCGGAATCGTGGCGTTTATCCGCTGATCATTTCCGCCATAGAACCCGTAAACCGGGGCGTTTATGTACTGATACGGCTCATCTTCATCCGGGGCACTTCCGTAGAATACAAGTGATGCTTCTATCCCCTCTGTATAGGTAGCGAAACGAAACGTTTGTGAACCGCCCCAGCAAAATCCCGCCACCACAACTTGGCCGTTTGATGAGCTCAGCATGCCGGAGTAGTTTTGAACGGCAATCAGGTCGTTGATGATCTGGTCTGGATCCAGCCGGTAGAGCGCATCACGGGCGGCATCTGAGCTGGCAAAATCGGATGTCCGGGCGTGATCATCATCAAACCCGGAGAGCAAGTCCGGTGCAATGGCGATATAGCCCGCTTCAGCAATCTGATCTGCAAAACTCCTTACCCAGTCCGTAAGTCCGCGGTTTTCATGAATAACAATCACCACGGGCACGTTTTCCGAAACTTCGGGGTAGGCTACAAAGTTGTAGAGAGTGCGATCATTTATACCCAACTCAATCCACTCGTGATGGCGGGGAGAGTTTTCAAGCTGCTCAAGTGCAAAATCCTGGGCCGTGGCTGATTGTGCTAAAAACAGAATCAGCAGTAGTGTGGTGAGTATTTTCATATGGCTAAAATATTGGTGTCTGTTTCACCGAAATCAAGAAACTTCCGGTTCAGTTCATGAAAAAGAGTGATTACAGGTATACTCAATTTCACTCATGTCCCCATGGCGCCGGCGGCACTTCATCGAGCGGTTCGCTCAGGTCGAAATCCACTCTCCACGACCATTCCTCTCCGCGAATAGTTCCATAGGTGTAGCGATCGCCGGGCACAATTTCAATTCTCCAGCCGCGAAAAATGCCGGTCTCCTCGGTACGTTCTACCGATTGAAACTCCTGGCGCATTGCTGTGCCGTCTCCCACAGAAAATCCGCCGTACATCGTTACATCGTCATCGCTGCCATCACGGTTTCGATGATCGTGTCGTAGTTCAAGGCCATCATCATGACGGGTGTAGATCCATGTTCTTGATCGGTCCCAGTCATCTTCATCTTCCAGCTCGATATGGAACGGCTGTTTCAGCTGATTCTCATCACACTCTCTGAAATGGACAATCAACATCTCGGTGCCGGTTAGCATATCATCCCCTTCCGGTTCAAGGGTCAATCCGCCGGGGTAGGCGTTTCCGCAGTGGTCGGCAAGCTGGTTGAAGAAGAGGTCGTAATGTTTATCTTCGGAACTGCACGCGATGAATATAAATACCGCTGATAGTAAAAGGAGAGATCTTTTCATGTTTTACAGTAGCTTAGTTAAAATAATTAATAATCAATGTATCATAATGTAACCCAACAATAAAACGGTATTTCATCACATTGACTCATGATATTATCAAAAGAAAGATATTGAAGTGTTCTCGCTGATTTTCGCAGAGGAAGATTATAACTCGGCGAAACTCAGCGGCATACTCACTGTACTCTGCGCGAAAAAAAACTGTAAGGGACTTATGCTTTTTAGATCATACGTGGTAGGACACTTTGAATATCTAAAAGGGAGAATGACATGCACGAAAATGAATTAAGCTATAAAATCAGAGGTGCGGCTTTTAATGTTCACACCGAATTAGGGCCGGGGCTGTTTGAGTCCGTTTACGAAATTGCGTTAGCGCATGAGTTACAAGAAGAAGGACTTGGTGTTAAAAGACAGCTGAGTATTCCGATACAATACGACGGGATAATGATGGATCAAGGATACCGCGCAGATCTGCTTGTGGACGGAAAAGTGATCGTTGAAGTTAAATCTGTAGAAGCCTTGCACGATGTACACTACAAACAGTTACTCACCTACATTAGACTGGCCAATATACGGTTAGGTTTGCTTATGAACTTCAACTCTGTATCTCTTAAGGATTCCATTACGAGAATTGTAAATGACCTTTAAGGGTAACTCGCTGATTACGCAGATGAAACGCTGTGTTTCGCGGAGGAAAAATTCCAACTTTGCGAAACTCAGCGGCATACTCTCCGAAATCTGCGCGAAAAACCGTATAGGCTATATCAATCCAGATGATCGGGAATGTTGTAGTCGACCCCATCTTCACGGTAATCAAGCAGGTGTTCTGCGAAGTAATCCCACAACATCCGTTCGAAATAGCTGGTATATCGCCCAAAACCGTGACGCGCTTCTGGAAAGATCA
>CAZKIZ010000189.1:0-6728 GCA_964552935.1 uncultured Rhodohalobacter sp.
AGTACCCCGATAGAGAAGATATGTTTATAAGCCCTGAAAATAAAAAACCCTTTGGAATAGTTGTTTCCAAAGGGTTTTTCAAATATGATGCCATGACCAAAGAGACGTACATTCAGCTTTGCCGTTTGGAGAAAAGATTTTCATCCGCTGAAGATCCATTTCCAATGAACCTTCTACTCCATCATCAAAGAGATATTAATTCCGTCGTCTTTTCTTTCGTCCCGACGCTTTCGGTCGTCCGTTTGTTTTGCCGTGACCGTTCCGTTTGCTGTTATTCCGGCCTTTGTTCGAACTTCGCTGCTGCTGTTTTTGCGGCTCAGGAGGATTATGATCTTCCAGCGGGAAATCGTGCTCATCAATAACAGGAATTCTCTTCCCGATCAGCTTTTCAATATCGCGCAGGTACTCTTTTTCAACTGCATCACAAAAAGAGAGCGCTGTACCATCGGCACCCGCTCTTCCCGTACGGCCGATACGATGAACGTAGGTTTCAGGAATATTTGGGATCTCGTAGTTAATCACGTGCTGAAGTTCATCAACATCAATGCCGCGGGCAGCAATGTCAGTAGCAACCAGTATGCGTGTTTTCTGATCTTTAAAATTGCCCAGGGCCCGCTGACGCGCTGTCTGCGATTTGTTGCCATGGATTGCTTCAGCCTCGATATTGTTCTTGTTCAGAAGCTTCACAATTTTATTGGCGCCGTGCTTGGTGCGTGTAAATACGAGCGCAGACGAAATATCATCATCCTGCAGAACATCCAGAAGCAGCTGCTTTTTATTTCCTTTATCTACAAAATAGATTCCCTGGGTAATGGCTTCCACAGTGGGCTCATCCGGAGTTATCTCCACTTTTTCAGGATTGTGGAGGAGCGACCGGGAAAGTTTTACAATTTCAGAAGGCATCGTGGCCGAAAAGAAAAGCGTCTGACGCTTTTTCGGCAGGTCCAGCATAATTTTTTTGATATCGTGAATAAAGCCCATATCGAGCATTCTGTCGGCTTCATCAAGTACAAAAATTTCAACATCACGCAGGGAGATGTGCCCCTGGTTCATCAGATCGAGCAGGCGGCCCGGAGTGGCGGTTAAAATGTCAACTCCCCGGTTAAGTTTCTTAACCTGGCTTTTTTGGTTCACACCTCCAAATACAACGGTGCTGTTAAGACCGGTGTGACGGCCGTAGTTTTGAAAACTTTCTTCAATCTGAATTGCAAGCTCTCTTGTTGGTGTAACAATCAGGCTTCTGATTTTCTTATTGCGGCTGTCTGTATTGCCGGAACTTAAATTTTCTAAAATCGGGATGGCAAACGCAGCTGTTTTCCCGGTTCCGGTCTGTGCGCAGCCCAGCAGGTCTGTTCCTCTGAGTGCAATCGGAATTGCCTTTGACTGAATGGGGGTGGGGTGGGTATATCCTTCCTCTTGTAATGCTTTGAGGATAGGTTCTGATAAATTTAGTGATTTAAACGACATATAAGATATAAAATGAAAAAAGCCGCGCTTTTCTGAGCCCGGCTTTAAAAAGTGAACCTAAAGATACGGATAATATCGGTTAACTCTGTTTGTGGAAGTAATTTGGCAAAAGATGGGGTTCAGATGAGGTTAGTGCATTAGGGAGTTCGTCCATTAGCCTGCATTATTCACAAATAATAGTTGACTTGTTTTATCACCATGATTATAAGCAAGTTACATCAAACAGCGATTAACATTTTATTCAACGCATTGTCACTCACCGCGACATTTACCCGTGGACTGCGTTGTCTCAAAAATGGTTTGCTCAACGTACTCAGGTACGTTTCCGCCACCATTTCCGACCCCGACAGCTGTCGGGGTTGCCCACAACCAAATCTCTTGGTGAATAATGCAGGTTAGGTAATGGGAGTTGGTTATTAGCCTGCATTATACGCAAATAATAGTTGATTGGTTCTATCACCTTGTCCATGATTGAGACACATCAAGCACTTCTCAACTTAGAATTCCCATGATCATAACCGGGTGAAATACGGGCAATAGTCAATATCGATTAATCAATAGGTAAATAATTTGTGTATTATCATGTGAAAGATTATTTATAAAACAAAAAAAAGACAGCTTAGCATGGGTAAGGATAAAGATCATAATAAATCAGCAACGGATAACTCACATAACGGGGATGCCAATAATGGCAGTGAAGCTAAATGTCCCTTTCATGGAAATACCGACGTAGTAAAGTCGAATGCAGGTGCAGGGACAGCAAATAGTGATTGGTGGCCAAACCGGCTAAATCTAACTGTTTTACGTCAGCATTCTTCGTTGTCGAATCCAATGGGTGAGGATTTCGACTATGCGAAAGAGTTCGACTCTCTAAACCTGAAGGAAGTGAAACAAGATCTCAACGATCTTATGACAGACTCTCAGGATTGGTGGCCGGCGGATTGGGGACACTACGGACCGTTGATGATTCGTATGGCATGGCACAGTGCCGGAACCTATCGTGTAGCCGACGGACGCGGCGGCGGAAGCACAGGAAATCAGCGATTTGCACCTTTAAATAGCTGGCCCGATAACGTGAGCCTCGATAAGGCACGCCGTCTTCTCTGGCCAGTTAAAGAGAAGTATGGAAGAAAGCTGTCATGGGCCGATCTTATGATTTTAGCCGGAAACGTCGCTTTGGAATCTATGGATTTCGAAACGTTTGGATTTGGTGGCGGCCGTACTGACATATACGAACCTGAAATAGATATCAACTGGGGACCGGAGAATGAATGGCTTGGAGATGAACGTCACGACGAAGACGGAAATCTTAAAGGCCGTCTTGCTGCAGACCACATGGGATTGATTTACGTGAATCCGGAAGGGCCAAACGGAGAGCCAGATCCAAAGAAATCTGCTAAATATATCCGTCAGTCATTCCGCAGAATGGCGATGAATGACGAGGAGACTGTAGCCTTGAACGCCGGCGGACACACCTTTGGCAAAGTTCACGGTGCAGCTCCGGAAGAGCACAACGGACCGGATCCGGAAAAAGCTCCGATGGAGATGATGGGTCTCGGGTGGGAAAATGATTACGGAACAGGCAAAGGGCCTGATACCATCACAAGTGGACTGGAAGGCGCCTGGACCAATAACCCTCTTCAATGGGATAATGGATATTTCAAAAACTTGTTTGAGTACGAATGGGAATTGACCAAGAGCCCGGCGGGTAAATGGCAATGGACACCGAAAGACAATGCCGGCGATGGAACTGTACCTGATGCACATATTGAAGGGAAAAAGAACGCCCCGATGATGCTTACAACAGATATTGCAATGATCGCTGATCCGGAGTACAGAAAAATCTCTGAGCGATTTTACAATGATCCGGAGTACTTTGCTGATGTGTTTGCGCGTGCCTGGTTCAAACTTGTTCACCGTGACATGGGTCCAAAATCCCGTTATCTTGGACCTGAAGTTCCTGAAGAAGATCTGATCTGGCAAGATCCTATTCCGGAAATTGATCACGAACTGATCGACCACAATGATATTGAGCACCTCAAAAGTGAAATTCTCGATAAAGGGCTTTCCGTATCTGAGCTTGTTTCAACTGCATGGGCTTCTGCGTCAACTTATCGCGATTCAGACAAGCGTGGTGGAGCCAACGGCGCACGGGTTCGTCTTGAGCCACAGAAGAACTGGGAAGTAAACAATCCCCGGCAATTGGAAAAAGTACTCGATACACTCGAAGGAGTTCAAAAAGAGTTTAACGATGCACAGCTGGGAGATAAGAAAGTTTCTTTGGCGGATGTGATTGTACTTGGTGGTTGTGCGGCAGTTGAAGAAGCTGTGGTAAAAGCGGGTCACAACATCAGCGTTCCATTCACTCCGGGACGAACAGATGCAACTGCTGAGCAGACCGATGTTGAATCATTCGAGTGGATGAAGCCTGAAGCTGATGGTTTCCGCAACTATTTTAAGCCGCACGCCCGACGCAATTCGACAGCAGAAGAGATGCTCGTTGATAAAGCACAACTAATGACGCTTTCTGTTCCGGAAATGACTGTACTGATTGGCGGAATGCGTGTGCTGGACACCAATTCAGATGGAACCAGACACGGTGTATTTACCGATAAACCGGGAGTACTTACAAACGACTTCTTCACGAACCTGCTCGATCTGAGCAACGAATGGAAGGCAACTTCTGAAGAGGCAGATCTGTTTGAAGGACGCCATCGTGATAGCGGAAATGTGAGATGGACGGCCACCCGTGCTGATCTCATCTTCGGTTCGAATTCTGAATTGCGAGCTGTTGCCGAAGTGTATGGTAGTTCAGATTCTGTAGAGAAATTTCTCAACGACTTCGTGAAAGCGTGGGACAAGGTGATGAACCTCGACCGGTTTGATCTGAAGTAAGTTCAGTCTCAATCAAACAAAATCTAAAAGGCAGCCCTGACAATTGTTGGGGCTGCCTTTTTTTATTGCGCCTAAACCTTAAGCGTGCCAAATATATCGAGGCATCACCCCAATAAATATCGAAGGATGAATAGGGACACCGCCTCGGCAACAATCACGGCTGATACAAATCCAACTCCCAGTTTCCAACCTTTCAGGTTTGAGTTGATTTTATAGGCGTTAAATAGCAGGATAAAAAACCAGATCAGGAAGAGCAGAATGACAAAAGCGCCCGCAATGAGCCACGCGAGTTCAGCTCCCTGGATGCTCATAAGCTCTTCGATATCGGTCGTATCGGGAGCAAAAACGATGGCTGGAAAAATAGCTATCAGCAATGGAAACCGTGCAAGTCCCACCGCTCCGAAGATATCAATCAGACGAATTGGTGATCTAAACATTTTAGCTGAGGCAAACAGACAGAGACTCATGGAAATCCAGGCTACGGATACATCGGAAAATATGGTGAATAATGCGGGCTGAACACCCGTTACGTGCATGTCGATCGCACCGGCGAAACGTACGTCAAACAGGTATGCCAGCGGAAAATGGAGCAGTATCACGCCGGCGCCGATCCAAAGAAGTTTACTACCGCCCCAGTAGTAAAACGGGTTGAATAGCCAGGTGGCAATGCGGTCGCTTTTTGATTTATTCATCGATTTCGAGTTGGTTTAGTTTATCAATAAGTTCATTCAGGTAATTTCGGATAGTGGGATAACTTAATTCCATCTCCTTCGACATCTCCTTGAGGCTGCCGCTGTTTTTTACAAAACGATTGATGAACTCAAGCTCTTCACTATTGAGCTGCAGCAGAACCGGGAGATCATACAGTCCGTTGACGGTTGTATCGCAGCTTCTGCAGGTCAGCGTTGATACCGACAGCCCCGAATGGCAGCTTGGGCACTGTACCGGAAGTTTTGAATTTTTGGTATCCATGTGTGACTTTTTTCTCGGTTACGAATAATAATTCAACAGGGTTTCAATAAAACTTAAAAATTATTGAATAATATTCAATACTATTTGTGAAAAATTGAAGAAATGTGGATGATACTTGCTTTTAGATTAAGAGTTTTTGATTCTTTTACCGTTTTGATGGAACTTACGCTGGCAGAGGGCTGAATAGAACTCAGGTGTATTGGAATAAAATACCTGCGAAAGCCGCAGGTGGGAAAACTTAAAATCAACCGCGAGCAGATCAGTTTGATCGGCTTGCCATATCAAATGTATTGTGAGCAGGAAGCCGCTTGGACATAAAAATTATGGTTCTATTCCACACCTTCCGAATAGCCGTATGGGCCCGGCCGATAAAAGCTGCCACGAAGGTCAGGCACGTATCGCCACTGATGAAACACGGGATTCGAATGACGAAATTATAGTGCAGGAGAAGCTGGACGGCTCGAACGTTGGGATTGCTAAGAAAGACGGGCAGCTAATACCTTTGAGCCGGGCAGGATACAAGGCAGAAACTTCACCCTATGAACAGCATTCTGAATTTTCAAAGTGGGTAATGCGGGATGAAAACAGGAAAAGGTTTAGTGAACTTTTAAAGGATGGCGAGCGAATTGTTGGCGAATGGCTGATGCAGGCACACGGAACACGATACAACTTAAGTCACGAACCATTTGTGGCTTTTGATATAATGACCCAGCATGAACGAATGCCATATGATGATTTAATGAAGAGGGTAGAGGGTCTGGATATCGTTACACCACATTTAATTCACCGTGGTTCTGCTGTTTCTGTTAAAGCAGTAATGGAAATTATTTACGAACATGGATTTCATGGTGCTGTTGACCCTGTTGAGGGTGCCGTTTGGCGGGTTGAAAGAGAAAAGGCGACCGGTAATAAAGGCGAAAAAAGACGGGTAGTTGATTTCCTTGTTAAGTATGTACGGCCCGATAAAGAAGATGGAATCTACCTTCCTGAAATAAGCGGCAATGACCCTGTATTTAACTGGAAACCAGATTAAATTTGGTCATCTACTTCTCACCTGAGTTCGATTCTTAAATTTTTTAAATACCACTAAAATCAGTCCAAAAAGGGCGTTATTAAATTTTATTTGTCAACAATTATGTCATGCCGGACTTAGATCCGGCATCTCCTGCCTTTGTTATGGACAGCAGATCACGCCCCGAATGCCTTCGGGATGCGAGATGACGCTCTTTTTGGACTGATTTCACCATTAGTTTTTATCGAACTCAGGTTTCTCAGTTATCGGATTTACCCTCTTCAATCGCCTCGTCAGCTTCTTGCTCATCGCCGGGGTCGGGCCGGGGCTCTTCATCTGAAACGGCCCCGGGATCGTAGTCAAGGATTACGAGTATGGGGAA
>CAZKIZ010000190.1:0-6687 GCA_964552935.1 uncultured Rhodohalobacter sp.
TGAAATTAAGGATAAAAAACCGGGAAACATGAGCTGATTTTAGCTCGCAGCTAACATGCTTTTCCGAACAATAGCTGGTCCTCAACGTTACTCTTCCGTCTTAAAAGTAATTCTGAACCTCAGGCCCGACTGCAGATTTTGATAGCTGTACTCCCCCCGGATTTGATACGTAAGCGTTTTAATCAGCTGCATTCCCAAAGTGCTCGTTGATTCGGGATCGAATGAGTCGGGAAACCCGTGGCCGTCATCCTCAATTTCAAGCTCCGTATACCCCCCGGAACTCTTGAGCTTTACGGTAATTTCTCCTTTTTCCAGATCTTTGAAACCGTGCTTGATAATATTTGTGATCACCTCATTAACAATCAGGGATGCGGGAATGGCCTGGTTGATATTTAAGAAGGTATTATCGCAAAAGAACCTGAGTGAAATTTTGGTGGAGTACTGCATCGTACCGATAATATCATTCACAAGCGATTCAAGGTTAGCCCCGAAATCGAGCCTTGAAAACGTTTCGTTACGATAGAGATGTTCGTGAATGTTGGCCATCGATTTTATTCTCATCACGCTTTGGATCAGCTGCCCCTGGAGTTCCGGGCTATCCGATTCCATCGCCTGCAGCTGCATCATACTGGCAACAACTGCAAGATTATTTTTTACCCTGTGGTGTATTTCAGCCAGCAGCGTCTCTTTCTCCTTCAGTGAGTTCCTGGTTTCAATTTCCGCTTTTTTTCGATCGGTGATATCCGTCAGTGATCCCGTTATCAGCACTGTTTTTCCATCTCTAACCAGCGGAGCCTCATTCACCTCAACCCAGATGATCTCACCCGTTGTTTTTCTTAACTGAAGCTGGTACGCCGGCTGCGCTGTTCCTGTGCGGATTGCCCGCTCAGTTGTTTCCACTCCCTGAGAGTTCATAGGGTGATCCGTTAAAAACTCCGTCCACTTAATTTTTGCCTTTTCGGGATCACAGCCGAAAAAGTGGTGGGCTTGCGGGCTCACATATACCATATTGTGGTCAGCATCATGGCTGTAAAACAGATTGGTACTATGCTCCACAACATCCCGGAGTTTCTGCTCTGCGGTTTGCAGCCGGGCCTCTGTCTCTTTCATCTCCGAGATGTCTGTGCTGATCGCTCCTATCGCTTTCTTAACTCCCGGTATGCCCAGAATCGGGAATTTATTCACCATGTGGTACCTGATGCCTTCTGCCGAAAAGATTCTCTCCTCAAAGTGCATCTGTCTGTTCGATTCAATCACCGATCGGTCTTTTGCAGAAACGGAGTCGGCAATGGATCGATCAAACAGCTCGTGTAAACTTTTCCCGGTTACATCTCTCTTTTGCATGCCGAATATTTTTTTCCACTGCCGGTTCACAAACAGATGTTTCCCTTCGCTGTCGCGAACAACTATGGCAACCTGGGCCTGATCCGTGATAGCGTGGAGAAGTTTTTTATTTCTTTCCGACTCAATTTCAGCCCGCTTTTTCTCATCAATATCCTGTACTGTCCCAAACACCCGAACAGGTTTGCCGTTTTTGTATTCAACAGATCCGGTATCCCGGATCCATTTTGATTCCCCCTTGTGCGTTTTTATCGGGAACTCAATTGTGTAGGGCTGGCCGGTCTTAATGGCATTGGCAATCGCAGCATCCATCATTTCGTGGTCACTTTCAGATAAAAACCGACATTTTATATCATCCCGGTCGATATTGCTGTTTACAGGAATCTCAAATATCTCTTTTAGAATAGGCGACAAATAGTAATCGTCGTTCTTCAGATCTAAACTCCACGTGCCGATCCTGGCGTGCCTGTAGGTACGTCTGACAAGCTCTTTTGCCTCATTTTTTTCGATAAGGTGCGAAACATGGGTCGTCAGAATTTGAAGGGCAGAAAGTTCACTAACCGTCCAGTCTCTCTCATTGATGCAGTCATCAAACCCAATAAATCCGTGAAAGCGATTATTCACCATCAGCGGCAGCATCAACACTGTTGCGATCTGCTGCTGCTGTAAAAGCTGACGGAGAGGAGTGTCCTGGATTTTACTAACGATTGCGCTGTAGGGATCCCCGTTTTTCAGCGTCTCTAGCAAACCGGAGAAAATCTTCAGGGGAATAGCCTGAAGATCAGGATTGTCAATCTGCGGCTCTATCTGTTCCTTGGCCCACTCAATACGCTGACTTGTCAGAATTTCATCACTGTTACTGTCCAGGCTATTTTCAAAGTAGTAGATTCTGTCGACATCAGCCGTGCGTCCAATGACGCTGAACGAACGGTTGAGGGCCTCCATCAGATCAGATGACCGCAAAAGAGTAACGCTGCAGCATGCTACCGCCTCAAGCAGACTTTTCCCTGAATCTTCATCAACCTTAATCTGACTGATTATCTTCTTTCTTTCAGCAAGTGTAAACTTTCGATTGATTCTGTCGCTCAGTGTTTTTGCTTGAGTCGAATTCATAAAATTGGATCGTGATAATACTATTAGTACAGCACGATTTATCGGTAACTGACCGACATTTCTTAACAAAATGCCGGGTCAAAGTGGAGAATACGTTTCTGGCATTTTATACTTTCAGGTTAATTTAAATGGACAAATCCGAACCAAATCTCTGCAAGCACATCAGTGGCAATGGGAAAGAAGTATTGCTCTTCTGAAAACTTTATCGAGCCAAAATACAAATCACTAACTCTCAAACCTCAACATAATAAATCTGATATATCCGGGCTAATGCCTGGCAAAACGAAGGGTGAACTCTGTGCCTTTTTCCAGAGATTCATACCGGTATTCAGCTGAAAGCTGCGCACTCAGCGTTTTAATCAGCTGCATGCCGAGCGTACTTAGCTCATTCTGATCAAAACCTTCGGGCAGACCCCGGCCGTTATCCTGCACCTTTATGGCTACCATATCTTTTTCATCCTGATGCAGCTGAAGTGAAATCTCTCCCTTTTCCAGCTCCTTAAAGGCATGTTTTATTATGTTTGTGATGACTTCATTCAAAATCAGCGAACACGGTATGGCCTGGTTGATATTGAGATAGACTTCATCACAATCGAACTTTAGTGAAATATCACTTGAATACTGCATTGTATCGATTACATCCCTGACAAGTGATTTCAGGTTTCCGGCTAAATCGAGCTTGGAGAAGATTTCAGCCTTATAAAGATGCTCGTGTATTGACGCCATAGATTTAATACGGAGAACACTTTCAATAAGCTCGTCCTGCAGTTCCGGGCTGTCCGATTCCATCGCCTGGAGCTGCATGAGGCTGGCTACAACAGCAAGGTTGTTTTTAACGCGGTGATGAATTTCGGCAAGGAGTGTCTCTTTCTCTTTCAGGTTTGAGCGAATGGATTCTTGTGCCTTTTTGCGCTCTGTAATATCTGTGAGTGACCCGGCTATAGAGATGGTTTTGCCGTTTTTTACGACGGGCGCCTCATTCACTTCCACCCAAATAATTTTGCCGTCGCCCCTTTTTAGCTGCAGTTCAAACGGAGGCTGTGCTACCCCGGTATCGATCGCCCTTTGAGTGCTCTTCCCCCCTTCTGTATTTACGGGATGATCGGTAACGAACTCTGTCCAGCGCCGTTTTGCGTCTTCCGGCTTATATCCTAAAAAGTCGATCGACTGCGGGCTCAGGTAGGTCAGTTCATGATCTGTATTATGCGTATAAAAAAGATTTGTGCTGTGCTCTATGATCTCGAGCAGTTTCTGCTCTGTTTTCTGCAGTTTCTCTTCTGTCTGCTTGATTTCAGTGATATCCGTGCCGATTCCGCCCACTGCATCCTCCAGGCCGGCAATACCTTTCAAGGGAAATTTATTAACCATGTAGTACCTGGAGCCGCTGCCGGTTTCAATCTGCTCTTCGAACACAACCTGGCGGTTATTTGCCAGCACCTTTTGGTCAGATGACACCATATCCCGGGCCACCTCTTTTCCAAAGAGATCAAATAGTGTCAGATCGTTTATATCTTGATTGTCGAGATTGAAGATCCGTTTCCACTCATCATTGACGAAAATAATTTTGCCCTGCTTGTCACGCACCCAAACGGCTACGTCTGTCTGCTGCGTGATAGCCTGCAGCAGCTTCTTATTTTTTTCTGACTCCAGTTCGGCAATCTTCCGCTTGTGAATATCCTGCACTAAACCGTAAAGACGCACACATCTGCCGTTTTTAAACTCAGCCTGGCCTGTATCACGAATCCATTTCACGTTCCCGTTTACCGTTTTTACAGGCAATTCCATGTCATACGACTCGCCGGTTTGCCGCGCTCGTTCAACCAGCCTCATGAGTTCCGCTTTAGACTCTTCATCCGCAAACGACTCCTCTACCATCTCCATTGTGGGATACTCGTCTTCCTGAAGCCCGAATATTTCTCTCGTGACCGGTGACCATGACAGGGTATCTTTAACTAAATCTATCTCCCAAATGCCAACTTGCGCCTGCCTGTACGTTTTTTGAATTTGAAGCTCAACGTCACGTTTCTCCAGTAAATTACGTACCTGGAACACAATGGGCTGCAACAGTGAAATTTCTCTTTCACTCCAGTGACGGTCAGATTTACAGGAATCGATTCTTATGAATCCGAACAGCTCGTCAGAAAGATGAATCGGCAGCAGAAGGATTGTTTTAATTCCATCATCTGCCATCAAGGTCTTCAGCTTTCCTTCCATCTGGGCAGACCGGGTGGATTGAAACGGACATCGATTGTTCAGAACTGTAAACAAATCCAAGAAAGAATCTTCTGGCAGAACCTGGTAGTTACTGCTCCCAAATTCCTGTTTTGCGTAATCGCTGCACCACTCTACTTTTATTTCAAAGCCGCGCGTATCAGAATCAGAACTGTTCACGTTTTCATAGTAACAAACTCTGTCTGCCCTGATTCCTGATCCGAGCTTAATGAAGCTCTCATTCAGAAGCTCATCCCAGTCAATAGTCGATATCATTCCCTTGCTTATATCCGTAAGGGACTTAATTAAATTATCCCGCAGATTTCTCTCTTCGTAAGAGCGTAAAACTTCAAGGATTTTCGATTTTGCTGTACTGCTTAGTTCACCGGTTTTCTGAAGCTGCCCGATCAGTTCTGTGATGATACTCGAATCCATGTAGTTACAGCATTATGGTTTAATTATCGTTTCGGGTAACCGGATGCGCGTTCAGAAAAAAAGTTGAAAAAGGAAACAGTAGCTGACCGGTTTTTTCGTTTTTCGTTTATCGTTACTTACGCCAGAAAGTTAATCTAAATCTTTGAAATATACAGGTGAATAAGATGTAAGAAGTTGAGAACATACGCTAAAATTTTGGCTCTTTGCAGTTTTGTATGGAGAGCACTGAACCAGGTGATTTCAATAAGGTCAATAGTACGAAAGCAATCTCAGTCTTTGTCAGGGTGTCCCAATGCGGTGTTTATGAGCTAAGTGTTAATAAACGAAAGCGGTATCAAATGTGGCCATAAAAAATCTGCCCCTGCCATGATAATCCTCACTGCAGGGGCAGATTCAATACGGTTAAGAATTTTCTCTGAAAAATGTTTTGCTGCTACACTCCCGCTCTATTTGTCTCTCTTTTTTTAATCAAAAACTCCAGGACCGGATCTTCAGCGACCCAAGGGATTGTGTAGAGTTTTTTAGCGTGTTTGGTTTCAATCTCCTCAAGCTGTGGAACCTCTTCTGCAGCACGCTGCTTTAGGAGCGGATCTGAAATTTCTGTTGCCGACATGCTCTGGTTGGCGATCCACGCGTACGGTTCAATATTTGATCGCCGCAGGTCGGCCTGCAGTTTTGCCGCTTCTGTTATCGGTGTGGTTTCGGGCAGGGCAACAATCAGTAGCTTGGAATAGTCCGGATCCTGCAAATACATATATGGCGTTTTAAGTTTATCCGTATCCATTTTTGCGTTTCGAAGAATCTCTTTGTGGTAGCTTCCTGTTGTGTCGAGCAGGAGCAATGTATGGCCCGTTGGGGCTGTATCCATCACCACAAATTTCCGTTTAGCTTCGTGAATTGCTTTCGAAAACGCCTGAAAAACCGCCACTTCCTCGGTACAGGGAGACTCCAAATCCTCCCGCAACAGCTTGAGTTCCTCATCCGTTTTATCTTTTCCCCGCTGCTTCAGCACTTTTGCGATGTAGTTCTGCTTTTCTTTATCCGGGTCGATACGATCAACCGTCATATTTTCCGGTATGGCCAGGTCACCGATATGATCTAAAAGATGAGCGGCGGGATCGGTTGTTGTCAGATGAACCGGAAATCCACGCTGCGCCAGCTTAAAAGCGACGGCGGCAGCGATCGTGGTTTTCCCCACGCCGCCTTTGCCCATCGTCATGATCAGGCCGCGATCTTTTTCTGATGATAGGTCATCCACCAGGGCGTCAAGATCGGGCAGCTCACTTTCGTGATACTCCGCAAGTATAGAACTGCTGTCCTGTATGATCCGGTTCTTATCCAGCGGTTCAAATACAGTTCTCAGCCGATCAATTCCCAGCAGGTTGTATGGCCTGAGTGGAAATATCATCTGCTCCATTCTCTTGAGCCGCTCAGGCATCTGTCTGATGGTTTCATCGGCCTTCTCTTTCATCTTTTTGGCGAACGGGTCCGACTCATCCATTGGCTCAAAATATCCGTTGATCAGCAGCACCTGGTTTGATAGTCCCATTTCATCCAGTTCCAAACCGGATCGCTCGGCTTCTCGCA
>CAZKIZ010000191.1:0-6667 GCA_964552935.1 uncultured Rhodohalobacter sp.
CACCCTCACTCTGCGAAACTCAACGATTCATCTGCGTCATCTGAGAGTACCCATAAATCGTGATCCAGGCTTCCCGGCAGGGTGAATAACCTCTATAGTTTTTTCGCGCAGATTACAGAGAGTATGCCGCGGAGTTCGGGGAGTTAATATCCAACCCTCATTCTGCGAAACTCAGCGATTCATCTGCGTCATCTGCGAGTACCCATGAATCGTCATAAAGGCTTCCTGGCAGAGTGAATAGCCTCTACAGTTTTTTTTCGCGCGGATTACGGGGAGTATGCCGCTGAGTTCAGGGAGATTGAGTAATGCCTTCCGTTCTGCGAAACTCAGCGATTCATCTGCGTCATCTGCGAGTCCCCCCGTATCAATATTATTTCACGACTTCATCAGTATGGGCTGGCGCCGCCATTGCAGAGCCATCAGGTATCAGGCCGTGGCGATTGCACTCTTTCAAGATCATCTCGGTCATATCACTCTTGAACAGAAATTCGTACCGGATATCAACCACATACGCTTTTACCCGAAGCTTCATGATATAACGCGTATTATGAATTTCGTTCAGCACAATGACCACAACGGGCTTATTCAAGTAAGAAAAAGAGGAGCTGTACACCGATTTATAAGCAATCTCTTTAACCCGTTGTACATCTGCAGATGCGGGGAGAAAAATCTCGGCCACTACCTGGCAATCGAGAGCGCTGCTGTTTGTATTGGATACAGCGCGGTTCATCAGTTCTCCGTTTGGAATAGATACCACTGAGTCATCGGGGGTCACCACCCGGCTGGATCGCAGCCCAATACTCAGCACCTCCCCATAATGCTCGCCCACCTGAATTTTGTCACCTACCTGGAACGGACGATCGAGAATGATCATAATCCCGCCAAAAATATTTCGCAGAATATCCTGTGAGGCGAAACCGACGGCAATACCCACCGATGCCGCAATAGTAATAATTGTTTCAAACGGCGGAGCCAGAACACCCGCAATCACAATATATATTGCAACCGACCATATGGTAATCCGGCTGATTGGTGACAGCCGTTTAATGAAAAGGCGGTAATTGGTGGCCTTTTCTGCAAGATTATCAAGAATCAGGGTCACATATTTATTTACAAAGTAGGTAATGATGAGCAGCAAGATTGCGTTGAACAATTTGGTAAAAGAAATCAGCTCCCTGAGCTGTACCAGCTCCTGCTCTATCTCTCCTTCAATTGTCCCCTCATCCGGCTCACCATCTTCGTCATCTTCTGAATTTTCATCAGCTTCGCTGCTCTCTTCCTCCACAGGTTCAGCAGACGCTGTATCCTCTGCCTGCTCAGTTTGGGGAGGCTGGATAAGAGTGTCTGCTGCAGCCCCCCCATTCTGTGCAGCTGCTGCCAAAGCAGTTGCCGCAAAAATTAAAATCGAAAAAAATATCAGTTTACATATTTTGATTAGCATGTCGTGGCCCTTTAATGGATAATATTTCTTCGTTTCAGCAGCCTCACAACCTGCCGGTAAACAAGATGATTCAGGTTATAGCCGCTTTTACTTGTATATACAATTCCTTTGGTTTTAAGGCGGGCAAGCATCAGACGGCTTTCTGACAGATCTTCGTGAAGCGCCAGGGCAACCTCCTCCTTCTTCAGTGTATCGTGAACAACCAGGGCAGCGAGTGTGAAAAGAACTTTGCGCGAAGGTGCCTCAAGCTTATCCACCTCCGTAACTTCGAGCGGACGAAATACAAATCGCTGATTATCGAACTCCTTAATCGACTGCAGCCAAAAAATCATAGCAATAGATGTATTCCCCTCAGATATTTTCGATAGCTTTGTGAAGTAATTTTCGCGGATCAGTTCCTGCGACCTTTTGGGATCACCAATCAATTTCTTGTAGGCCCTGCTATTTTTCAGCGAATCATCGGGCTCAAAGTGGAGTTCATATCCCGAAGATTTATGTCGGCTCAAAATCGCCTCTTTAATCTCCGTTTCATCCAGCTTATCGGCAAACAGAACGTGCGAAAAGTATTGGTCTGCGTCCGACATTTTCACGAAAAAATCCCATGAATAGCGGGATGAGCTTACGATCCAAAAGATCTTATCCATGGTTGATGACATGATCACCCAGAACGCTTCAAGTGCCTCGTAACCGTTTATATTCCGGATAAATACATTTTGTAGATTCTCCACAATCAGAACAGACGGACCCTTTTTCTTTTCAACTTTATCAATAAACTCTTCTACGCTGTCCGTCTGTTTAAATTTCAGCGCCTTACATAGTTTTTTAAGCAGCTCTTCTTTATCTGTAAAAGTTTTATCAAAAAATACCTCGTCAGGCTCTGTCTCCTTCAGAATTTCTTTCTTCGCAAAACGAATCATGGTGGTTTTTCCGCTCCCTTTTTCTCCGATAATAGCCACGTTTGCACTCAGTCCGCGCTTCCACTGATCGTATGAGTTGGCGATCATCTCCATCGTGTTCTTTGGAGGAATATAACATCGTTCATCAATGGAAAAATCGCGGTCGAACAGTCGTTTGTAAATAAATGGCAGATCGCTCTCTATTCCGGGCCTGGCAAGGTATTCTGCCAGGTTCCGTTTCTGTCTTATGGATATCTCAACTTCACCAGTGAAGCCCAGGTATGGAGTGATTTTTCGAAATCCCCCTTTGAATTTCAGCAGGAAAAATCGCCAGCCGATCTCCGCTTTTTCACTTGATGCGGCCCATTTTGAGGTGAGGATCTGCTTCCAGTTCACCGCCTGCTCTTTTACCATCAGGGCCTTGTCCTGCATCTCGAAGCGATCAAACTCTCTGTTGAGCATCGTTTGAGCTAATGAATGCATCGCCGCCGGCAGCTTCTCTTTTACAATAACCTGATATGCATTCTGCTTTTCACGAATTTGTTTGATCGATTTCTCGAGCGTATTTACAGCTCGTTCCAGTCCGTCGAGAGCAATTTGGAGTGGGCCTTCTTCCTCTTTTGCTGAATCTCCGGACTCAATGGCCGCAAGAATATTCACATCAGAAATCTGTACGGACTCTTCTACCTCCTTCAGAATTTCGTAATGAAGTGTGTCGAATTTCTGGGTGGAAGGATCCATTTTCTTAAGCACCTCCTCCTTCAAATATCGTGCTGCGAGCGACTGCCATCGGATGGTATCCATCTTTAGTTCGGGTACCGGATATTTACTAACACGGCTTTTGGCAAGGTGAAGCTCATCAGAAAACCGGCGCGATTCAACCTGCAGGTCACTTATCAGGTTTTGAATCTGCTGTATAGGGATTAGCAGGCGATCCCGATCCTGCATGGGCCTGATCAAACCTTCGTGCAGACGCTCTTCGAGATCAACACGAATTTTTTCCAGTTTCTTATCCACACCCGCCGGCGATTTTACCCTGAGCTCTTTCAGCTGTTCTATGGCATCTTTTGTAGCCTCTACCCCTTTTTCGATCGGCAGATAAAACGTATCCCGAAAAAACTGGTGGGAACGCTGCTCAATATCTTTTTTGACTGAAGAGGCCACAAAGCCGTAATGGGCTATTTCAGCCTGTACCCTCAGATCCGCCAATTGCGACCTCAAATAGCGTACCCACTCCGTTTTCTGTTTTTCAAGACGTTCCGAAGCGCTGGGTCTGAATTCATCATAGCCGGGTTTAGGCCTTGACGATTGCTTCAATTCAAACGTACCTGCTTTCGATGCCATATCCAGCAGTGGACCTTCAATCTCTTTTAACAGCTGACCAACCTGAATCTTGTTGTTCTCATCAAACTGTTTTGAATGCTGAACGGCAATCTGCAAATGATCTTCGAGCTCCGTCAATAATTCAATTCTGAAGGGAGTATCCGTTTTATCGCCATCTGATCCCTTTTGTGATTCCGGCGGAGCAGATTTTGCGATAAGCGTATCAATTAACATCGCGATTTCATCGTACTCCCGGGCGGCAAACTCCTCGATCCATTTTGTATTCTGCATCAGGTACTCAACAGCAAGCCGGCGCAGATAAACCGTGCGTTTAAAGCCTTTGCGGGCTATAGCTCTGCCAATACGCTTCCCCAACTTCCCAGTTTTGACCCGAATAGAATCGGACTCTAAACTTTTGAAACGCGCATCACCTTGCACTTCAATTACCTTTTCAGGCAGAGAGCTGCATGCATCCACCACTGCAGTGCGATAATCCTGATGCCAACCCGACTTTTCAATATCGCCGATCAGTGAGCGCAGTTCCGGCATTCGACGGCTCAGAATATCGATAGACTGCTTATAGTGCGTTTCATCATCCTTGCGAATACGCTGAATTTCGTCTCTCGTTTTAACAAACCACTCCTTTACGGGTTCCCTGAACGTGGTTCGAAGTTTACACAGTTCATCTTTCAGATCATTTTCGAACAGAGAGTTAATCATTTGTTCACTCTGTCCCGATTGCAGATCAGCATCTTTCATGTTCATTGTTTTATTTACCCCTTTCTGCGTCTTGTAGTGCCCTTAACCATCTTTAAGTTGGTTGATAAAACCTCTGCCAGTAAACTCCATTATAAAACACGTTCATAAGCCTCTGCCTGCAGACAGGTTAATATAGTACAAAACTATCAAAAGACGAGAAGCGCAGTTATGAAAGAGATTCCAGAAGATGAGTTCTTAAGCCAGATAATTCAAATCTGTTTGAGATTTGAGAATAAACTTTTTTAAAAATTATCCGATACTATTTAAATAAAAAAATATGTTTATGTAAGGATCAAATATTCATTAAATTTAAGTGTTACATCGAATTGAGCATTTATGAATCATTCTACTCAACATTTGCGGTCAGCTACTGCGTGGTTATTTTGTGTAGTAGTTTTGCTAACTACATTTTTCCTTGTCCCTGAGGCGTCTGCTCAACAGGAGCTGAACAGAGTATCCGCTGTTGAACGCAGTGACGGACAAGGATATGTCGTGCGATTTCATCTTACCGAAGCTGTTGATTCTTCTAAAGTTTTGCAGCCAAGAGCCAACCTGTTCCAGGTAAAGCTTTATTCTGAAAATCTGGATACCGTGAACTTCATTTCACCGAAACCGAGCTCAGTTTTTGAAGAGTTTACTGTATACAATCTGCCATCAGGAGTTGCGATGGATATTAAGCTCCACGACGGTCACCTCTTTAATTTCTCCTCTTATCCTGATCAAAACGGCAAACACATGCTGCTTGCGCTCGCTCAAACCACGGCTGAAAATCTGACCGGTGTTACGGATGAGATGGCTCCCATACAGTGGGAACTCATGGCTAAAGGTGACGATACAGGATCTCTTGCAGATTCATTTGGTGCTGAAATACCCGATGAACAACGGTCGAACGGATCAAGATTTGAGGTAGTGGTTATTGATGCGGGCCACGGCGGCTGGGAACCCGGTGCGGGTGGTGTAAACGGTATTCATGAAAAAGATGTGACGCTGGCTGTAGCTCTCAAAGTGGGTGAATATATTGAGCAGAATATTCCAGACCTGAAAGTTGTATATACACGGACTGAGGATGAGTATGTGAGCTTAGCCGACCGCGGAAAGATTGCAAACGATAATAACGGAGATCTCTTTATTTCAATCCATGCAAACTCCTTTTCCCATTCGAACAGAATACGGCAGCAGAGCGCTAACGGGGCCGAAGTATATTTCCTCGGGATGGCGCGAAGCCAGTCTGCACTGGAGGTTATGAAACGGGAAAACAGTGTAGTGCAGTTTGAAACCGGTGAAATTGAAGAGCTGACTGAAGAGGATCTGTTAATTTATGAACTTATGAATGCCGGTAACATGGCAACAAGCCAGCGCGTTGCCGAAAAAATAGAGCATCAGTTCAGGGAGCGTGCACAACGACGATCGAGAGGCGTAAAGCAGGCCGGATTCCAGGTTCTTTACGAAGCTTCCATGCCGGGGGTACTGATAGAGCTCGGGTTTATTTCAAATCCTGATGAAGCGAGGTTCCTGAGCAGCGAATATGGTCAGTCGATTGTTGCATCTGCAATTTTTCGCTCAATCCGGGATTTTAAACTTGAGTACGACCGCAGCTATAACCGCCAAACATCAGCGAGATAACCGTGTCAGCCAAACCGCTTATCATTGGTGTGGGAGGTGGTTCCGGTTCAGGCAAGACCACCGTTGTAAAACATATCCTTTCCGGCATCGGTCGTAATAACATTCAGCTTCTTCAGCACGACTCCTACTATCGCGATTTGAGCCACCTGCCTCTTGAGGATCGAAAAAAGCAGAATTTTGATCACCCCTCTTCCCTGGAAACTGAGCTGATGATTCGCCATGTTGAGGCACTGAAGAGCGGATACCAGGTGGAGGTACCGGTCTACGATTTTGCAGCCCACACACGTTCCGACAAGTCGGAAAAAGTGACGCCCAAAAAGATCATTCTCCTGGATGGAATCCTGATATTCACGGAACCGGATCTTCGTGCGCAGATGGATATCAAACTGTTTGTTGATACCGACGATGATGTGCGGCTGTTAAGAAGAATCAAGCGGGACATTATGGAGCGCGGACGTGATCTTGAAGGTGTGATGAGCCAGTATGAAAACTACGTTCGCCCGATGCACCTGGAATTTGTGGAACCGAGCAAGCGTTATGCCGATATCATCATACCGCGCGGCGGAGAAAACTATGTAGCTCTTGAGATGGTCATTGCCACCATCCGCGAAAAACTGGTCCAAAT
>CAZKIZ010000192.1:0-6666 GCA_964552935.1 uncultured Rhodohalobacter sp.
GTGAAGACTGCGTCATACCGATTTCGTTAACGCGATCATTCATACCTCCGATTGCGTCATCAACAGCGTTGATAAATTCTCGGAAATCAGCTGCTGTCGCATCGTCTGTAAAGGTAATACTTCCTTGCGTTGTATCATCTGCTGCTGTCACATTAATTGCTGCTCCATCAGCTAAACCACCGCCAGCACCGGTAGCAGCGCCAACACCTGTGCCTGTTTCAGGTGTAAAGAGTTCTCCAATATTTACAGCATCAATATTTGTAATCAGAGTATCAGAAGACCTTTCACCAACCTGGAAAGTCATTGTCAGAGCACCTGAATTCACTGAATCACCGGCTGCATCAACATCGCCATTTAAAAGTTCAGATCCCTGGAATACGGTCTGACCTGCGATATCGTTAATATCATCAGCTAATTTTTCGATCTGATCGCCGATGTAGCCGCGCTCATCATCGCCCAGCGTATCATTTGCAGCCTGTGTAGCGAGAGCTTTCATCTCGATCAGGTTATCCATTACGGTATCGAAGCTTGATTCCGCGATATCAAGAACCGACTTAGCATCGCCTACATTTTGAAGCGCCTGCTCCAGTCCGGCAACCCGGCTGTTCAATTTGGTTGCGATGGAATATCCGGCGGCATCATCTTCCGCACGGTTGATCCGGAGACCGGTAGAGAGCTTGAGCTGGTTGTCGCCCAGGTCCCTGTTAATTCTGTTCAGCGAGAGCTGGGAGTCCAGCGACTGAATATTGGTATTGACTCTGTTTAAATCACCAAAACTTGACATCTTAAATCACCTTTGTTTTGTTTTGCGCTTTTTTATGCACGTTGTTCAGTTACCTTATCGAGGGCAAAACACTGATCTTAAAAAATTCCTCAATTTTTTCCGGAATCTAATATTAGTCGCATCTATTTCTTAAATGAGACTATTTATTCATCAGATAAATGCACTTTTCATCTTCATCAGGTGATTGAGTTTCAGTTCTGCAGAAATATAGTATATTAGAGAACTACTGTAATTGTCATCTCGGGGAAATGAAATCAGTATATATCTGTGAAGATCATCAAATTGTTATTGATGGAATTGTTCATATACTTGAGCAGTCCGGTCAATACCATCCGATATCGTGGTTTAAAACTGCATCTGATTTCCTGCAGGCTCTTCAATCAGAATCGCCCGATCTCATCATCCTTGATCTGAATCTTCCGGACGGTAACAGCATGGAGTTTATTGCTGATATCCGCAGAGATCATCCGGATGTACGTATTTTGATCCTGACTATGCACAATGATCCGCTTTTGGCCGAAAAGGCTCGAAAGGAGGGAGTAAATGGGTTTTTATTGAAGGATTTCGGAGAGGAAGAACTGCTTTACGCACTCAATATAATTTTAGGTGGCGGCTACTATACAAATCCCGAAATTGATCAAACTCGTGCTGAGAACTCTTCTACAAAAGCACTTTTTTTAACCAAGAGAGAGAAAGAGGTAATTCTGCTTACGGCTCAGGGTAAAAGTTCTTCAGAGATCGCAGAAGAACTCTTTTTGAGCCGCCATACGGTGAACACCCATCGCAGAAATATCTACAAAAAGATGGGGATTTCAAATCTTAAGGAGCTGATCAAATTTGCATATGCCAACGGTTTAGGCTGATTGATGAAGTGGCTCAAATATCATATCCCCAGGGCACTTGTCATTTGCCTGATTCTGTTACCAGGATATGCAACAGGCCAAATTGCTGAAATTGAGCTTCGGAAAGACAGTTCAGGCCTGCAGATAACGAACCTTCTGTCCGTATACAGTTCAGAAGAAGAGAGAACACCGCAGGATGCGTGGGCGCTTGTTCAAAAGAGTGAACATACCGGGGATTACTATTATGGATTTGTTCAAGAGTTTATCTGGGCCGGATTCAGCCTAAGTAATCAACATGGACCCGACTCCTGGATTATAGAAGTTGAGAATCCCCACCTCAGCTTTATTGAGATGTATAGGAGGAGTGGCAATGGAGACTGGACGCTTATCGGGTCAACCGGGCGAGCAATGCCATTTCATACCCGGAATGTTGAGCACACCAATTTCGCGTTTGAGCTGACGGTGCCGGCCGGTGAACAGGCAGAGGTTCTTCTGATGCTCGATAAACGAAGATCATCACTCCACTATCCTGTTCGGGTTTGGAACTCTCCGGATTTCTATCAGGCTCAACAGCGAAACTACGCTTTTTTTGGTATCTACTTCGGTATTTTTGCGATTGTGATACTGGTTTCAGCCATCGCTTATCTCATCTCTTTCGACACGAAATTTTTGTGGTATTTTCTCTATGTAGTGAGCGTTGGCCTTTTTGTATTTAATGACCTGGGACTGGCTCAGAAGTATATTTACCCTGATTCCGCTACCATCGGCGGCCATGCCAGAATGGGAATCACCTATGCCATGATGATTTCACTCAATTTCTTTACAATCTCCTATTTCAGGACAAAACATCTCTACCCTGCTATTCACCGGTTTATTTTAGGGTGCTGTGCTGTCATTGGCCTGATAGCAACCGTACATACTGTTTTTACAGAATTTGCAATATATCATGCTACAATAGTTATAATTTCACTTTACGCTGCAATTTTAGGATCAATTGGAGCAGCTATCTGGGCCGCTGTCTGTTTTTACAAAGTTGAGAAAAATAGTGCCATTCTATTCATTGCTGCTTTTTCATTCATATTTGCCTCAGGTATTCTGTTTATTCTCGGAGAGTTTGGCTTGATTGTTATACCCCCCTCTCTATTTACACCTCTTCAGATCGCATCTGTATTTGAGATTATGTTTCTGAGTGTGGGTATTGCATGGCAAATCCGGATAGCAGAAAAGCAGCGCCTGACATTGAATGATAAAGTTGCCCGCCTCGAGAACGAAAATTTGAGATCCTATATTAAAGGCACTGAAAAAGAGCGTGCAAGAGTTGCGATGGAGCTTCATGACGCAATTGGAAGCCGTCTTAGCCAACTGAGCAGGGATGTGGGTTCAGAAAAAACAGAGGCATTAAGCATCAAAAAAGAGATCAAAACCATACTTCAGAAGGTTCGCTATATTTCTCACAAACTTTCCCCATCAGGACTCACCATGTTTGGCCTCACCACGGTAGTTGAACAGATGGTGAAAGATGTAAATCAAAAAAGCACAATTCACTACGCCTTTCAATCCTTCGATATCCCGGAAGGTCTTCCAGAAGATAGCGCCATTCAGCTCTACAGAATTATCCAGGAGAGTATTCAGAATATCGAAAAGCACAGCAGCGCAGAAAACGCCGAAATACAGCTCATTGGCCAGGAGAACCAGATCGTACTGACGATTGAGGATGACGGGGTCGGTTTTAACCAGAAAGAGAACGGCTCAAACGGAATCGGCCTATATAACATCAGAAAGCGAGTAGCTTATTTCGGTGGCGATCTCTCCATTTCTGCCAAGCCGGGAGAGGGCGTTGGGATTGTTGTAACTATGCCATTAAGCAAATAAAAGGCATTTTTTACAAATAATACTTATTAGTGAGTATTGATTACCGGTGATGCCGAGCCAATATTCAAGCGGTTTCATAATAGCACTGTAAGCAATTCGGTCAGCCATATCATAAAGAGAACGCAGAACAAAGCTATCCCTGAGGTTGACCAATTTCAGCTAAATAACCATTGATCTGTAATTCAGTTATCAAATCACAAAGTTAATTAATAGAAAATATAACATCATCACTATGAGAAAATTAGCTACAATAGGCTTCACCACGTTACTGTTATCATTTATTTCGTTCAGTGCATTCAGTCAAGAAATGCCAATAGGAGGTGAAATACCAGCCCTTGAATTATCAGACTATCCTGCATTATTATCTGATGCGCCTGACAATCCGGAAGGTGAAGTTATCCTGGACGGGACACCGCAAAATCGCGCAGGATCTTCCGTGGATATTTATGATGAATGGATTGCGGTAGGATCGTTTCGCGAGTCACCGGAGGGCACACAGGCCACAACAGGTGCTGTTCGGATATTCAGGCAATCTGATAACGGATCTGTTGAGGAGACACAAAAACTTGTACCCAGTAATTTGAGCGTCACACGTGGTTTTGGCTACTTCCTGCGCTTCCATGATGGTCTGCTTTATGTTGGCGCACCTTTTGGCAATAATAATAATGAATTCGTGTATGTGTACGAATTGAACGATAACGGAAACTGGACTGAGTATGATATTCTACAGAGTCCTGTCGATCAATTCAATGCCTGGTTTGGGCGTACGTTCGATATGAATTTTGGAACAATTGCTGTTGGAACAAGAGGGAACGGCACTTATTCCTATTTCCATGCAAGTGTAAATGGCCAGGTCAACTTTTCTGGTGAAATTGAAATTCCGAACTATGATGGAAACAGCGGTTACGACGTCGCACTGTTAAGTACAAATGTGTACGCGATTGTTTCAGAAGAAGCCGTTCATGTCATTCAGAGAAATCAAGGAGTTTCTGAGGAACTTTACCGGTTTGATCATCCCGAACCGGTTGCAGATAACCCATATTTCTATCGTGTGGCCGCTTCCGGCGGGATGCTGGCAATTGGATATCCAACCTACAATGATGAAACCGGAAAGGTAGTTGTCTATCAGCGGCAATACACCTACGATAGCTGGAACACAATATCAGAACTAACCGCTCCCGATGTATCATCTGACAACGCCTTCGGGACCTCACTCAGATTTGAAGGGTCGAATCTTCTGGTTGGTGATGTAGGTGTAAATGAGGCGTATCTGTATAAGTTGTCTCCATCCTATAGCTTCGAGCTTAGCTCCCGTTTTGAAACCTACAGGGATGATGGTAAACCACTCGGGGATAATCAGCCCGCTCTTGGAATGTCAGATAACAGGGTGGTCATCGGAAATACTACGCTCTCTCAATTCATAGTCACCGGCTCAGCAAATGATTATATAAACGGAAAAGCATACTATTATGAAATTGACTCGGATTATCCTCTGTTAACACATTTCGAATCGCCGCTTCGGGGGAGTACCCGGCCACCTGCAATTCACGTCATGCGTAGCGGACCTCTCCCGGCAATTAGTAATATGGGCTTCCTCTATTCCGGCCGGGTTGAATCCGGTGTGGTAGAAACAAGAGTGTACGATAATTCCATTGATGCTGATTCGTACGAAGTTGTTGCCGATGTACATGCCTATCCCGGCGGACTTTCGTGGGTGCGGCTGGATGATGGTGAACCCAAAATATTTGTATCAGGTTTTCAGGGAAACTCAAGCCTACCTTATCAGGCATCTTTATATCGAAGCGATACCCTTGAAGAGCTGCCAACCAATTTGCCTGAAATTGGAGGTCTTGCCGAATGGGCGGATCTAAGCGGCAACGGGCAGCTCGATGTGATTATCTCAGGAAGAGAGGGCACACCGCAACAGGCGTCCCGGTCAACCAAAATTTTCCTGCATCAGGGTGATCTGCAGTTTGAAGAGATCGTACTAGATGAAATCGTCAATCGTGAAGCCAGCAGTATCCTCGTAGCCGATTTTTTTAACCGCGGACACAACGACATCTTTTTGATTGGCCTCAATAAATCAGATGACGGACTCGAAAATATGTACATCCGAAATTACGGAGACGGGGTTTTTGAAGTTGAAGAAAATGAACTAAGCTACAATGGGAATACATACTCCTTTGATGCAACATATGGCGACATTACCAATAATGGCTACTTCGACATCGTAATCGGCGGATATGCCACACGGGAGGATAATGCACTTGGCATCTACTACAACAACGGTGACGGAACATTCAGGCGCTCCGTTTTTTGGAACGTCTTTACTGCTGCTAACTGGGGCTCTGTTCACGTTGAATTGGCGGATCTCAATAATAATGGCTGGCTGGATATTCTTCATGCCGGAATCAGCACTTACTCCGGAAGGGCTCATACTTTATTCTTCTATAATCAAGGGGATGTTGCTGAGGGTGAACCTCGTTTTTTGGCTGAATTTCCTGATATCACAGATGTACGGACCGGCGGCCTTACCGCGATAGACCTTACCGATGACGGGAAAAATGAAGTGCTTGCATACGGCTGGGACAACCGCGGACAACCCATTTTCAGAGCCTACGGGAATAATCTTGCGGAAACTTCCTATGAACGGCCGGGCAGAGTAGAAAACCTGCGCTTTGAGCTTGATGAAGATGAAAATTTCATCGCAAGATGGGACGAGGCAACTGATGATATCACTCCCTCCGGAGGACTTACATACAATGTCCATGTGAGCACTGGCGATCAGCGCGATAACATTGTTCAGTCAATGGCATATGATAATGGATTTTTGCGCACAAAAGGCCCCGGTAATGCGGGACACCGAATGCAATTTACAATACCGGAATTGACGGATAATGCTGAAAATTTGCGAGTGCAGGTAAGCGCTGTGAACCATCACGGCAAAAGTTCTCCATTTTCAACTGTTACCCGTAATGCTGAGGAGCAATTTCTGCATCTCGTAAATGCTCAGACTCCCGGTTCCACAAACAATATGTATCCGCAGTGGGTAGATGTAAATCGCGACGGGCAGTTGAATCTCACCTTGCGCCACAGGGAGAGCAATGATGATGAATTTAGTATAACTCCATTCGATCTCACAGATGGTATCTTCCGGCCAATGGAAAG
>CAZKIZ010000193.1:0-6612 GCA_964552935.1 uncultured Rhodohalobacter sp.
GGCTACCCACATGCATCAACATAGCCTATTAAGTTAAATCCAGTGAAACGAGTGGTACGTAAATCCATTCTTTAACTCTTGCATAGTTTATCCGATAAATAGAAAAGGAGTTCCCGGTCAAAGGAACTCCTTTTTGATTTAGCAATCTATAGCATGGGCATAGCATACCCATCTATATTATTTTAAGCTTTTACAATTCTACAGAATCAGCATTAGTCCATGATTTTACGCAGGAATGCCGGTTGATCCGTATCGCGCTTGTCGATCTTCTCTTCGCGATCGTTAAGCAGCGTATTTCCGGTTGCTTCCCGTCGCGCCTTCCGGATGTCGGAGGCGTTTTCGTTCTCTTCTGTACCGCTGTTTGAACGGATGTATTTGAGTTCACGCCGGTGGATGGCCGGAGAATCGAGATCCTTCAGGTTGCCTTCACCTTTGTAATACTGTCCGTCTTTATTGTTGTAGGTTCCGCGGCCAACCTGGCTCGCTTTTGGAAGCCTTGATGCAGCAGGTTCAGTTTTAGCTGATTTTTCTGTGTTAGGCGCAATTTTGGCCTGCGTGCGGTCATCGCTCAGATCGAATCCTGTGGCAATGACGGTAACCCGCATCTCCTCATCAAACGATTGATCCAGCACGGTACCGAGTATAATCTCTGCATCTTCTCCGGCTTCCTGCTGTATTATGCTGGTGGCGGTGGTTGTCTCACGCATTCCGAGGTTTCCGCCGGCCGAGATGTTCACCAGGACGTTTCGGGCGCCCCGGATACTCACTCCGTCGAGCAGGGGAGAGTTGATCGCTTCGCGTGCCGCAATTTCGGCTCGATCAGGCCCGTTGGCTGTAGCCGATCCCATAATGGCAGCGCCGCCGTCGATCATCGTGGTTCGAACGTCAGCAAAATCGAGGTTAATCAGGCCGGGCATCAGGATCAGGTCCGATATGCCGCGGGTTGCGTTATAGAGAACCTCGTTCGCCATTTCGAACGATTCTATCAGTGACGTATTTTCATCGGCGATATCCAGCAGCCGCTCGTTTGGAATTACGATAACGGTATCGCAATTCTTCTTTAGTTCAGTGATTCCTTCAAGCGCATATTTCATACGCACTTTTCCTTCACATTTGAACGGGGTGGTGACGATACCTACCGTCAGTATCCCTTTTCGCTTGGCAATACCGGCCACAACGGGTGCACCGCCTGTACCGGTTCCGCCGCCCATTCCGGCCGTGATAAATATCATATCAGCCGAATCCACGGCTTCATCCAGGTCGTGGCGATTCTCTTCAACCGCTTCACGGCCAATTTCAGGGCGCGCTCCGGCGCCGAGGCCGCTCGTCAGGTTTGCACCCACCTGGATCGCCAGGTCGGCACGGTTGTTCTTCAGTGCCTGAGCATCGGTATTGAGGGCGATGTACTCCACACTATCTAATCCTTTGTTGATCATGTTGTTCACGGCATTTCCTCCGCCGCCACCAACTCCGATCACTTTTATTTTCGCGTTATCCTGACCTTGTTCGTCAAAGCTAAAGCTTGGTGTTATGTTTTTCATTTGATTACTCCTTTTAGATTGCTATAACTGTTTCTGTAGATTGCTGTTGGTATGTTTGTAAAGCCGAAAATTCCGGCCCGTTGCTATGAATTCCGACCCGCGGCTGCTTACCGCCGGTCCGGAAAAATTCTTGTTTCTAACTGCTAAAGTTCTTTGAACCATGTCTTCATCCGGTCTGTAATTTTGTTCATTACGTGCTCCACGCTCTTTTCCTGGCTTCTGCCTGAGATAGGTTCATTCGTTTCGCCTGTGCGCAGGGCGTGCAGTACAAGCCCCACACTGGTTGCATAAATCGGGCTGTCTACCTCTTCGGTAAGTCCGCCGGCCAGTCCAAGGGGACGGCCAATTTTAGCGTCCATGCCGAGCACTTCATTGGCAAGGGGACAGACGTTTTTGATGAGTGATCCGCCTCCGGTGATAACGATTCCGGCGCTGAGCGACTCAGAATAACCGCTGCGTTTTACCTCAATCGCTATAATCTCAAGGATCTCTTCCATACGAGCCTGGATAATTTTTGCGAGAATGCTCTTTGTGATCTCTTTTGGGGGGCGTCCGGCTATTCCTGGGATGGTAATCGATTCATCCTCTTCGATCAAATCCACGTAGCTTTCGCCATACTGATGCTTCAGCTTCTCAGCCTGGTCATCAAGTACGCTCAGCCCAACTTTGATATCGTCCGTTACTTTTTTGCCGGCAATTGCTATCACGGCAGTGTGGCGGATGGTGTTTTCCTGGAATACGGCGAGGTCGGTAGTACCACCCCCGATATCCACAAGCACAACGCCCGCTTCTTTCTCCTCATCGTCGAGTACGGCGTATGAACTCGCCAGCGGTTCCAGAATGATATCCGCAACCTGGTAGCCCGCGCGCTCAACGCAGCGGTATAAGTTTTTGGCGGCCGACACAAGTCCTGTAATAATGTGAACCTCCGCTTCCATGCGCATTCCGCTCATGCCAACGGGATCACTGATTCCATCCTGTCCATCTACCACAAACTCCTGCGGAATGACGTGGATAATTTGCTGATCAGGCGGCAGCATAATGCGCTGACAATCCTCCAGCAGACGTTCAACATCTTTTACCGTAATCTCTTTGTCCTTGTTGTTTATGGTGATCACGCCTTTGCTGCGAATACTGCGGATATGGTCTCCCGCAATCCCCACGTTTACCGAGTTCACCTCTATACCGGATGCAAGCTGTGCCTGCTCCACAGCGTGTTTAATGGCGTTTACCGTTTTGTCGATGTTTACCACAACGCCCCGGTTTAAACCATCACTCGGGGCTTTACCCACCCCGAGGATGTGAATTTTATCCTGTTCGTCAATGGAGGCAACCACGGCACAAACCTTGGTTGTCCCGATATCAAGGCCTACTACAATACGTTCATTTTCCTGTTCCATAATCTATCTGTACCTGTTCGTTGATTGCTAATTTATTGCTATTGCTAAATCTCATCTGTTACGATCTGATTTCTGAACCTGAGATCAACCGATCGAAAAGAATTGATCCCTTTGTTTGCTACCACAGAGCGGTTAAACTCTTTCCAGTGCTGAACTTTATTGTCGAAATCGCCCCGTCCAAAAAGTAGTTTAACACCGTTTTCACTGCTCAGGGCAACTACTCCTTCATTTTCATTCCACGCTACTTCGCTGATGGTTGCCCATGTGAAGGGCTCTTTTTTTGAAGCGTTCAAAAATTTCTTAACCTCTTCAAACCCCGCTCCTCTTAGTGTATCGCCCGGTGCTGCTGAGCGAAACCCATAGACCAGGGGAACATCAACCTGCTTTCCGAGAGGTGCTTCTAAAAGAACACCATCTTGGTCAAAGAATGATCTTCGGCTGATTCCGGCCAACATTCCTACAGGCTCGCGTTCTTCAATCTCTACCGTAAGGACGCCTCGAAAAGCCATTCGCACATTCAGATCGCGAACCCACGGCAGGGCGTGTACAGAGCTGTAAATCGCGCCATAGTCAACGCTGTCGGCCAAAATTCCTACCGGCGATTCAAACGCTTTCTGCAGGTCTGCCTCGTCCGTAAACGTATGTCCCGTAAACTCAACAGCAGAGATGCGCGTATTTTGATCAAAGTAAATCCCGGCAAGCACAGCAAGCCCCAGCATCAACAGTGCGAAGCCAGCCCAGCCTGCTTTGCTGAACGAGAAACTGGTTTTATGTGATTTCTTTTTTGCCAATCTGTTCTACTGTTTTTTGATGATGTTTACAAACTGCTCGCCATACTTGTAGATATCTCCGGCGCCCATCGTAATCACGATATCGCCATCTTTAACAATCTCTTTCAGCTTGCCCGGAAGCTCGGTCTTGTCCTTCAGGTAGTGAACATCGCGATGCCCGTACTGTTTAGCCGTATCCGATATCAGTTTACCGGTGACGCCCTCAATCGGCTTCTCCCGCGATGGATATACATCGGTTACGACAAGTACTTCGGCATCAAAAAATGAGAGGCCAAATTCTCTGTACATCTGCTGTGTACGGGAGTAGAGATGGGGCTGAAAAACAGCTACGATTCTGCGGTCTTTCCAGCCCCGGCGCGCGCCGTCGATTGTGGCCTTTACCTCAGTGGGGTGGTGGGCGTAATCGTCTATCACAATCAGGCTGTCCTGCTGCAGCTTTGGCTGAAACCGTCGGAAAACACCTTCAAACCGCTCCAGTCCCGACTTGATATTTTTAAATTTCATTCCGAGCTCAAGACCCACAGCCACAGAGGCAAGAGCATTTTTGATGTTGTGCTCACCCGGTGATTTGATGGAGACTTCACCTAAAACCTTGTCCTCGTAGAGCACTGTAAACGTGCTGTTGAATGCGTCCTGTTCAACATTAATAGCGCGGACTTGTGCCTGAGGGGTAAATCCGTAGCTAATGGTTCTTCGGTCAATTTCGGGCAGAATACTGCGCACATTGGCATCATCAAGGCAGACGATGACAACTCCGTAAAAGGGAACCTTATTGGCAAACTCAACAAAGGCCTCTTTCACATCGTCAAGATCTTTGTAGATGTCGAGATGTTCTGCCTCGATATTTGTGATCACCGCCATAGAAGGGGAGAGGCGAAGAAAAGTTCGATCGTACTCGTCGGCCTCCACAAGCAGAATATCCCCTTTTCCAACAACTGCGTTGGTTTTGTCAAAACTGTGTACTCGTCCGCCCACAATAATGGTTGGATCGAAATTTCCATCCTGCACAACGTGACCTGTCATGGTTGTGGTGGTGGTTTTACCGTGCGTTCCGGCAATGCCGATTCCATACTTCATCCGCATCAGCTCTGCCAGCATTTCCGACCGTTTAATCACCGGAATCTGGCGGGACATCGCTTCACGGGTCTCAACATTATCTTTGGCCTTCACCGCACTGGTGTACACCACTACGTCAGCTCCATCAATATTAGATGCGTCGTGCCCGGGAAAAACCGTTGCACCGAGTTCTTTCAGCCGTTTAGTAGTTTCAGAAACGCTGCTGTCAGATCCGGTTACACGATAGCCGCGAATCAGCAGAATTTCGGCAATGCCGCTCATACCAATTCCGCCTATACCCACCATGTGGATGTGTTTCGTTCTTCCAAATACCGGTTGTGTCTGAATTTTTTTACTCATTTCGTTTTCCGTTCTGCAATTTCAAAAAGGGTTTCCGCAATTTCATGCGCCGCGTTCGGTTTTGCCAGGCTTAATGCAGCTTTGGACATCCGGTTTAAAGCGGTTGTATCAAATATGAGATGCTCAATCTCATCTGCGATTGTCTGCTTCAGTTCAGATTCCTCGATCAGAACAGATGCACCGCTCTGAACCATCGATTCTGCATTTTTGGTTTGATGATCCCCCGCCACATTTGGTGACGGGACCAGGATCGACGGTTTGCCGATCATCATCAATTCACTGCAGGTTCCTGCTCCTGCGCGCGTCAAAACCAGGTCTGCTGCGCCGTAAGCAGCCGGCATATTGTCGATATATCCCAGGAGTTTCAGGTTTGGGAAGTTCGCTTCATCAACAGATGATGATAGCCGCTCGTAATATTTATCTCCGCACTGCCAGATGATCTGTATGCCCAACTCATTGTGGAGTGTATTCAGGGCGTGCTCCATAGCGTTATTCAACGCGAGCGCGCCGCCGCTGCCGCCAAGCACCAGTAAAACCGGCTTATCCTTGCTGAAATCGAAATGATTCAGCGCCTCTGTTTTGTCTTCAACATCCATTCCGCTTCGCACCGGGTTTCCAGTGAGCGTGATTTTCTCTTTCGGCAGAAACTCTTCTGCTGCCTCAAAGGCGGTAAAAATCCGGACTGCGTGCTTCGAGAGCAATCGGTTCGTTACACCCGGGAAACTGTTTTGCTCCTGAATAACTACGGGAATGCTCAGTTTGGCGGCAACCCAGCCAACCGGCCCGGCAGCAAATCCGCCGCATGAAACCACCACGTCCGGTCTAAAACTTTTCAAAATCGAGCGGCTTTGAACCAGGCTTATGATCAGTTTTAACGGAAACAATAAATTTTGTGGCGTAAGCCGGCGATGAAAACCACTGATCCACACACTTTTAATATTATATCCGGCATCGGGAACCGCCTGCCACTCCATTCTGTCGCGCGTTCCCACAAAAAGAACATCTGATTCGGGACTAACATCACAAACAGCATCTGCAATAGAGATAGCCGGGTAAACATGTCCGCCCGTACCGCCGGCAGCAAGCAGAACCCGTATCGGCCCGCGTGTGGACTTGTCCCTTTTTCCAGATGTTTTCTGTTTCAGTGAGTTCATGACTACCCGATGTAAAATTTCTTCTCGTTCTGGCGATTGTGTTTCGAAATATTCAGAAGCAAACCAACCATTACGCCGGTAAAGAGCATGCTGGTACCGCCATAGCTGATAAACGGCATGGGAAGGCCGGTAACGGGAAATAGTCCGGTTGCGACCGCCGCATTTACAAATCCGTAGAGTGTAATCATCAGGGTTGCACCCATCGCGATAAGCGTGCCGAGCAGATCACGGGCATTCCGGGCGATATGGCCAATGCCCCTGATCAGTATCAGGCAAAAAACCAGTATTATGGCAAAAGAGCCGACCATGC